>NZ_JAPCIQ010000031.1:0-43397 GCF_027707405.1 Aeromonas sp. QDB68
GGAACCAGTGATTGGTTCCGGATTGTCCTACAGCAGAAGGATCGGTCAATGGATCCTTAACTGATCAGCATTGCGCCTGAGGGCGACCTTTGCAATGAACAGTCAGACAAACGACACCTGCAAGGTCACCTCTCCAGGAAGGGGCTAAATCGGCCACAGAGAGCGATAAGGGGTGACATGGAAGGGCGACGCCTGCACGGTAAAAAGGAGCCACAGCCTAAACCATGGCAAGAGAAGTTGACAGGAAATAGTCTAAAACAGAACCAAAAACAGATTTAACCAAAACAAAATATCGAAATTACAGACCGTTACTCTGTTTATTTTTATTTAACAGTTTTTTATAAAGAGTCAATCCTGCCACCCCACTCCCCGGCCAGCCCGGCCGGGGAGTGGCGGAGATGACCAACCCTCCCTACACCAGGCCGCGCACCAGAATGCCACCAATGAGCAGGGGAGCCAGCCAGCGCCAGCAGCCCATCAGCAGGGCCCGCCAGTGGGGAGCCAGCCCTTCGGGCAGCGCCTGGCGACCGAGCCGCCAGCCCAGCAGCAGCGTCAGGGCTAGCCCGAACAGGGGCATCATCAGGTTGGAGGTGATGAAGTCCAGCAACTCGAAGATGTTCTTGCCAAACAGGGTCAGGGTGGCCCAGGGACCGAACGACAGGCTCACCGGGATGCCACCCGCCATCACCAGGGCAATGACTAGGTTGCACGCCGCGCGGCGGGACCAGCCCAGGCTCTCGCACAGGAAGCACTGCAAGTGCTCCAGCAGGGAGATGGAGGAGGAGAGCGCCGCCACCACCAGCAGAGAGAAGAACACCACCGCCAGCCCCTGGCCGAAGGGCAGTTGCTGGAACACCGCCGGCATGGTCATGAAGGTGAGGCCCGGGCCCGAGGCCGGGTCAATACCGGTCGCCGCCAGTACCGGGAAGATCATCAGGCCCGCCAGCACGGCGATGACGCTCGCCAGCAGCACTACCCAGAGGCTGGAGCGACCGACCCCTTCGCTGGAAGGCAGGTAGGCGCCATAAGTGGTGTGGATGCCAAGGCCGATGGAGAGGGAGAAAAAGGCCAGCCCCATGGCGTCCAGCACACCCGACATGCCGAGCTTGCTGAAATCGGGCATCAGGAAGTGGCGCACCCCGGCCATGGCGCCCGGCAGGGTGAGGCCGAAGGCCACCAGCAGCAGGATCATGATGAAGAGGGCCGGCATCATCCAGCGCAGGGTGCGCTCCACCCCTTGTTGCACGCCGCCCCGCACGAACCACCAGGTCAAGCCGGCAAACAGCAGGTGGGTCAGCACCGGCCAGAGCGGATCACCGACGTAGTCGTTGAAACGGGCGGTCAGTGCCGCGCCGTCCCCCTGTTGCAGCTCCCCCGCCAGGGCCATGCCCGTGTACCCCAGGGTCCAGCCGCCCACCACGCTGTAGAAACAGAAGATGAGCAGGCTGCACAGCAAACCCATGGCACCGACCCAGCGCCAGCGCCTGCCCATCAGTTCACCAAAGGCTCCCACCACCCCGCGCCGGGTCAGGCTGCCGATCAGGGTCTCCCCCATCAGCACCGCCACCCCCAGGGTGAAGCTGAACAGCAGAAAGACCAGCAGGAAGGCGCCGCCACCGTTGGCGGCGGTGACATAGGGGAACTTCCAGATGGCGCCGAGACCGACCGCGGAACCTGCGGCGGCCAGGATGTAACCGAGCCGGGATGACCATTGGGACTGCTTCATAAGAACTCCACGCGAAGGGCCTGCCAGCGAGGCCCGAAATGGCGCTCAGAGTACGCCCGCGGGCGCGCAATCACTCGGCGTATATCCGATATAAAACTCAGTTTTTAGCATCATTAATCAATAAAATTCGGATAACCAACCAATCGTGCCACAAAATAAAAACCGGAGCGGGAATGCTCCGGTTTGTTGTCTGCCCGGGTCTGGCGGGATTAGATGACCCCCAGCTCCCGCAACCGCTCCATCAGATAGCTGTGGGCGGTGTGACGCTCCGAGAGCACCACATCCGGACGGGGGTGCAGGAAGAGCGGCAAGGAGATGCGGGACTTGGCGGCACTGCCCCCGGTCGGGTTGATGACCCTGTGGGTGGTGGAGGGGTAGTAGCCGCGGGAGGCCTCCTGCAGCATGTCACCGATGTTGATGATGAGGGTGCCGAAATCGCAGGGCACGTCCATCCACTCCCCGTCTGAACCTTTCACCTGCAGGCCCGGCTCGTTGGAGGCGGGCAGAATGGTCAGCAGGTTGATGTCTTCATGGGCGGCGGCGCGGATGGCACCCGGCTCCTCCGTGCCGTCGAAGGGCGGGTAGTGCAGCACCCGCAGCAGGGTCTTGTGACTCTCTTCGATCATGGAGGAGAGCGGGCAGCTGTAGTGGGCAGCGATGTCGCCCGGGGTGTGTTGCTCCACCCAGCCCAGCAGCTCGGCGGCCAGATCGTTGGCGAGGCGGTAGTACTCCATCGCCTGCTCTTTCAGCTCTGCCGGCATCTGGCCCCAGGGATAGATGTGGAAGTACTCCTTGATGTCCTTCTGGCTGTGGCCCTTGGCCACCTCGGACACCGGGGGCGGGAAATAGCCGTCCTGGGTCTCGCGATTGAACAGGAAATCCTGCTTCTGTTCGCTCATGAAGAAGCGATACCAGTTGTCATAGATGGACTGCACCAGCTCCTTCGGGATGGGGTGGTGAGTCAGCACCCCGAAGCCGGTGGTGCGCAGGGATTCGGTGAAGCGCTCGGCCGCATCGGGGGAGCGATAATCGACGGTCAGGACTTTCATTGTTTTTATGTTACATGCCAGTTAAAAGTAGGCGCAGTTTACCCTGCCTCCCCCGGCAAGAAAAGGCTGCCGGAAGCCTGTCTACAACGGCTTGAAAATACTGATAAAAACATCATGATACGGCCCCCTCGCCCGGTGCTTGTCCCGGACGGGCCTCCTCTTCTAGAATGCCCCACCCCCTTTGCTGTCGGAGCCCCCTCATGTCCCCCAAGATCCTGTTGTTGACCCTTCCCTTCCTGCTCGCCGGGTGCAGTTCCCTCTCGGAGGAGGAGTGCCGTGCCATGAGCTGGTACAACCAGGGCTATCAGGACGGGGAGCAGGGCAAGACCCGGAGCGCCACCCGCGACTATCAGAAGACCTGCGGGGAGTACGGCCTCAAAGTGGATGAGGCGGAGTGGCAGCGCGGCTACGCCAAGGGGCTGGAGCTCTATTGCATCCCCGAGCTTGCCTACAGCAAGGGACGGGAGGGGAGCGAATACCTGGGGGTCTGCCCCAACGACACCAGCTTCCTCACCCAGTTCGAGCGCGGCCGCAAGGAGTACCTGCTGGAGCAGCGCCTCGGCGAATTGCAGCAGGAGCTGGAGCGCACCGAGCGGAGCATCCACCAGCTGGATCAGCAGATCCGGGGCGAGAGCGACAGCCGCCAGCGCGACTACTATCGTGCCCAGCGCGAGCGCGCCATCCGTCACTACGAAGGGGTATACCGGGACTACAACCGGCTGCGCTTCCCGGATCGGGTGATCCAGTTCTCCTTCGGGAGCTGACAAAAAGGGGCCGACATGGCCCCTTTCTGTTTATGCCGCAGACTGTTTTTCCCCTCAGGCGGGCAGGACCCAGCGCTGCAACGCCAGGGCGATGCCATCCTCGTTGTGATCCGCGGTGACCCGGTCTGCATGGGCCTGGATCTGGGGCGCCGCATTGCCCATGGCCACCGCCAGCCCCACCTGCTCGAACATGCTGATGTCGTTGTTGTTGTCGCCAAAGGCCACCAGGTTCTCCATGGCGATCCCCTCGCTCGCCGCCCACTGGGCCAGCCGGTTGCCCTTGCTGCAACCTGGCTGCACCAGCTCCACCGCATAGGGGGCCGCCCAGTCACGGGTGAAGGGCAGTCTCTCCACCACCTCCCCGACGAAACGGTGCAACCGGCCGGGATCCTGGTTGAACAACTCCAGCTTCCAGATGGGGGACTGCAACCAGGACTCGATATCCTCGGCGGGCAGCAGGGAGACCTTGAGGTGATCCGGCTGGGTTGCCGACCAGCGCCGCATCCGGCCCACGTGCTCCTCGCAGCCCAGGTAGCCGATGCCGTCCCCCAGGTGGAACAGCGCCCCCATCTGCTGGGCTTGCACCTCCTCCAGCAGGGTGGTGAGAGGCGCCACAGCCAGGGGATCCCCGGCGAGGATCCTCTCCTGCACCGGATCATAGAGGTAGGCACCGTTGCTGCAGATGATGGGGGTGTCGAGGGCCAGCTCGTGGTGGAAGGGACGGGCCGTCATGAAGTGGCGACCCGTCACCAGCAGCACCTTGATGTCGTGGGCCCGGGCCTGGGCCAGGGCAGCCCGGGTAGCGGACGAGATCTTGTGATCCCGGTTCAGCAGGGTACCGTCCATGTCCAATGCAATGGCCTGATAACGACTCATATCACCTCCAGGAATGTCGAGACGGGTGCGGCGCCATCCCCTCCCGTTTCCAGTGCCATGACGACACATCTCACCGCCGGGAATGCGGACTGGGCATGGCAAGGCCCATGATGGGAAACGCGCTCACCGGGGATCGGGAACAGCGGAGCAAAGAGCCATACCGTCCCAGACTCGGCGCCGCGATGCAAGTCCGGCCCGCCATCCCGTCGCCGAACTGTGATCCCCGCGCCCTTCGTCAGCCCGCCTCGGCGCACCCGGCCACGATGTTTCGCCTGTCCGCCCGTCTGCGCAATCCGTAGAAACCGAAGGCACAGATCACGCCGCAGAGGCCGGCCAGGTAGAAGGGCCACTCGGTCCCCGCCAGCAGCACCAGGCTGCCCAGCACCACCGCCAGGATCTCGCTGCCCACAGCCAGACCGCGGTAGAGCCCCATCGCCTGCCCCTGCTGGCTGGCATGGCTGCGGTTGGAGACCGCCACCGAGGTGGCCAGCTCCCCCAGACTCATGCCGATGCCGGCCGGGATGAAGGTGAGCGCGAGCCCCCACCACTGGGTCGGCAGGATGAACATCAGCATGCCCGCCGCCATCACCAGGTGGCCGACGATGCCAAGGGAGCTGCCGCGCCAGTGCCGTGCCAGCTGCTCACCGATCCAGGAGCCCAGCATCATGGGCACGCTCACCAGCACGGCGGCCTGGGCCAGTTGCACCGGATCCCATGCCAGCCGCTCCACCAGCCAGACATTGAAGTAGGTGAAGTAGAGCTGCACCGCCCCGTAGCTTGCCAGGGTCAGGGCAAAGTAGGGCAGGAGACGAGGTTGCAGCAGCAGTTGGCGGGTCGAGAGAGGAACCTCATCCCGGGTCGCCGGCACCGGGGGACGATTGGGCAGCAGCCAGAGCACCAGCAGCAGGTTGATCACCGTCATCCCCACCGCCAGCCAGGCCGCTAGGCTGTAATCCCCCGAGACCACGGCCGCATAGCCTCCGATCATGGGGCCCACCACCCAGCCCAGGTTCATGCCGATGTTGATGCGGGCGAAGTTGCGTGCCTTGGTCCTGGCCGTGCTCATGTCCGCCGCCATCGCCTGCACGATGGCGATGTCGCCGTTGAAGAAGCCCTCCACCACCCGGCTCAGCAGCAAGAGCGGCAGGGAACGCCAGGCGATGCCGAGGGCCATCAGCACATACCCCGCCAGCACCCCCACCAGACAGAGTGTCAGCACCGGCTTGCGCCCATGGCGATCGGAGAGGCGGCCAAGCAAGGGGGCCCCCAGCAGTTGAAACAACGGATAGAGCCCCATGATGACGCCAAGCCACACCTTGCGGCTCCAGTCCGACGCCTGTGGCGTCAGCATGCCCTGGGCCGGATCCAGCAGCAGCGGCGCCAGGACGGGGGAAGGCAGGCTGAACCCCGCCACCGCCAGCGTCACCGTCATCACCAATACCCAGAGGGTCGCCTGTCCCTTGATCCCTTCCATCTTCGCCTCATTAAATAAAGTTATCGGTTTATTTAAATTGTGAGGGGCTGCCCATTAAGTAAAGCAGATTGTTGATTTAAATCCCCCTGCTACCCATAATGACCTCATCCAGGCGGTCACCGCACCGATACCCACCACCGGAGCTCCCATGAACGCCAGTACCGACAAGATCCTCTATCTGCTGAAAACCCGCGGCCCCCAGAGCGCCGCCGAACTCGGCGACCAGTTGCAGATGACGTCCATGGGGGCGCGCCAGCACCTGATGGCCCTGGAGTCCGAGGGCTGGGTAGGGTTTAGCGACGAGGCCCGCGGCCGCGGTCGCCCGGTGCGTCTGTGGCACCTCACCGACCAGGCCTGGCAACGCTTCCCCGACACCCATGGCGATCTGACCCTGCAGCTGATCGACGACATCCGGCAGGTGTTTGGCGACGCGGGCATGGAGCAGCTCATCACGCGGCGGGAGCAGCAGATGCAGGCACGCTATGAATCCAGGCTGACCCAGCCGGCGCTGGCAGACAGGCTGATGACGCTCAAGGCGCTGCGCACCCAGGAGGGGTATATGGCGGACATGTCGCAGGAGGAGGACGGCAGCTGGCTGTGGTGGGAGAGTCACTGCCCCATCTGCAGTGCGGCCAGAGCCTGTCGGGGCTTTTGCCGCAGCGAGCTGGCGCTGTTTCGCCGATTGCTGGCGCCGGCCGAGGTGGAGCGGGAGCAGTATCTGCTGGAGGGGGACAGCCGCTGTCTCTATCGCATCCGGCCGCCCCGCCCCTGAGCGGGCGGAACGCAAAAACAACAAAGCAGGCGCCGGGATGCCTGCTTTGTTGCCTTCGGGGAGGGGGTGCTCTCGTTCCAGCCCGTTGTTTCCCGATAAGGTCGAACGGCTGATGGGGCTCTTGACCCGGTAAGGTCCTTCACCACAGGTGCCTAGTCGGGCGCCTGTCTTGCCACCGGAAGATGTAACCATGGTACTCCCTGCGATGCGGTGAGTGGTTGTGAAGTAGCAGGTATTTTCAGTTGTTTTTGCAATAGTTCACCCTTAATCTAGGAAAAGTGGATTAGTAATTGCGAAGAGGTACGGAGAATGCTGAAACTTGATCGTATAGACAGGCATATTCTGGAGCTGATGCAGGAAAATGGCCGCATCAGCAACCTGGAGCTGGCCGAGCTGGTCGGGCTCTCTCCCTCCCCCTGCTCGCGCCGGGTCAAGGCGCTGGAGGATGCCGGTCTCATCGATACACATGTCACCCTGCTCAATGCCCGCCAGCTGGGGCTGACCCTCACCGCCTACATTCACATCTCCATGGACAGGCACACTCCGGAGCGGTTCGAGAACTTCGATCGCGCCGTCAAGGATCTGCCCGAGGTGCTGGAGTGCGACCTCATCACCGGCAACGATGCGGATTACCAGCTCAAGGTGGTGGTGCGGGACATGGAGCACTACCAGCACTTCCTGCTGGACAAGCTGACCCACATCTCCGGCGTGACCGGGGTGCGTTCGAGCTTCGTGCTGCGCCGCATCAAACACAAGACCGCCCTGCCTCTCAACCACCTGGGCTGACAACCCACCCCGCATCCGGGGAGCACCAAAAGCAAGAGGAGGCCAGGGCCTCCTCTTCTTGTCTCTGCTATCAAGGGCATTCGCGGTCAACACAGCCCCCGGGCGCCATCGCGCCGCCAGGTGGCGAACGCCTGGTCATGCCTCGACCTGGCTCACATCCTGCACCTGCAGCAACCAGCCGCTCTGCTCCTGCAGGGGTTCGCCGCGCAGCCGCAGCCGCTCACCGGTCGACACCCACTGCCCTTTGGGCAGAGAGATTTCCAGGCTCTCGCTGCCGTTGTCGAACACCCAGCGATCGGCGCCCAACGACTCCATCAAGTACCCTTCCATCTCCACTCTGGACTCGGCCTGCCAGGAGGGGGAGGCGGTATCACGGCTCTCGATGAAATCCCCCTGAACACCAAAGCTGGCCAGCCCCCACAGAATGGAGAGCCCGACGATGGATGATTGCATCTCTCTCTCCTGTTGGTTTGCTACCTTGAGGGCCAGTATGGGAAGAGAAAAATGGGTGCACCATGAACAAGGTGCCAAAGTGCTGGCAAGATCGCGAAAAAAACCGGCCCCATGGCCGGTCATGTCATTTTATGTCGTACAGGTCACACTACTTGGCCGCTTCTTCTGCCATCCGTGCAGCCCTTGGTTTATTTGTCCACATGGCCACCCCGCGGTGATCCGCACAGATCCCCTCGTCGGTGACCGCCCGCACCCGGACCCCGTCCTTGCAGATGGCCTGCCAGGCATCGGCATCGTCGATCTGCAACTCGGAACGGGGATAGGAGGTATCGGCGCAGGCGCACAGCAGGATGGCGAACAGAGGGAGCAGGGATTGCATGGGTTTCATCGGGTCACTCCTGACGGGAAAAGGGATCAGCGCCCCAGCTGCGCCGCCACGCGATCGCAAAGCAGCTTGAGCTGGGCCAACTCAGCATCGGCCAGATCCACCTGATTGCGCAAGCTGTCCGCCAGACAGCACTCCCTGACCTCCTGCTGCAACTGGCGTCCCGCCTCGGTCAGGCTGATGCACTTTTGCCGCTCATCCTCGTGGGAGACGGTGCGGGTCAGCCACCCCTTGCTCTCCAGCCGCTTGACGATGGGGGTCAGGGTACCCGCATCCAGTCCGGTCTCCTGCCCTATCTCCTTGAGGCTGACCTCGTCCCGGGCCCAGAGCGAGAGCATCACCAGGTACTGGGTATAGGTGAGATCCAGCTTGTCCAGCAGCGGCCGATAGGCACGCATCACCGCATTGGAGGCGCTGTAGAGGGCAAAACAGACCTGCTTTTTCAATTCGCTCATGGAGGACCTCGCTGACGACAAGGGGGCAGTATACCCCATCAACTTCGGGGTTGAATAGTTTGCACACAAAACAGTTGCCAGCCTCCGCGTTCAGGACTACCCTGATTTTAGTTTGCACACAAACAAAAATGCCAAGCCGCCGCCCGACGCGCGGCCCCACTGCCGGAGAATGCCCATGAATGCCATCAGCCATCAAATCCAACTGCTGCATCGCCCCACCGGTCTCCCCACCCTGGAGGACTTCGCCCTCCGGGACGTGCCCCTGCCCGCCCTGCAGGAGGGAGAGGTACAGGTCGCCAACCAGTGGCTGTCGGTGGACCCCTACATGCGCGGCCGCATGAGCGAGGCCAAGAGCTACGTTCCTCCCTTCCCCCTCAACGGTCCCCTAGACGGCGGCGCCATCGGCACGGTACAGGCATCGCGCCATCCAGATTTCAAGGTGGGGGACAAGGTGAGCAGCATGCTGGGCTGGCGGGATGCCTTCGTGGCAAACGCCGCCCAGCTCACCCGCCTGCCCGACACCACCCTGCCGCCCCAGCGCTTCCTCGGCGCCCTCGGCATGCCGGGCATGACCGCCTGGGCGGGCCTGCACAAGGTGGCACACCTGAAGGCCGGTGAAACCCTGCTGGTCTCGGCGGCCTCCGGAGCGGTCGGCACCATGGCGGTCCAGCTCGCCAAGCAGGCGGGGGCCAGGGTCATCGGCTCCACCGGCTCGACCGACAAGGTCGCCTACCTCAAGACCCTGGGTGCCGATGCGGTGATCAACTACCGGGAGACCCCGGATCTCGACGCCGAGCTGGCCCGCCTCGCCCCCGAAGGCATCCACGTCTACTTCGAGAACGTGGGGGGCGCCATGCTGGATGCCGCCCTCAACCACCTGGTGGTGCACGGGCGCATCGTGCTGTGCGGCCTCATCGAGCAGTACAACAGCAACGGCCAGGCCAGCGGCCCGCGCAACCTCTCCCAGGTGATCCGCAAGCGCATCCTGATGCAGGGGCTGCTGGTCTCCGATCACTGGCAACACTACGGGGAGTTCCTGGCCGAGGCCATGCCGGCCTTCGAAGCGGGCACCCTCCAGGCCGAGGAGACCGTCAGCGAGGGGCTGGCCAGCATGCCGCAAGCCTTTATCGGACTGTTCCAGGGCCGCAATACCGGCAAGATGCTGGTCAAACTGCCCTGATCCGGGGGCATTTCCCATCTATTTAACAGATAGAATGTCGCCAGACCCATCCGTTTAAGCGATGGAAAATCGGCATCCGATCGCCCTTGAACAGGCGGCTTGCACAACGGGCCCATCCCCCCTAAGGTGGGCCCGTTTTCCCTGGCGCACCCCGCCGTTTCAGCAAGGAGCCTCCCCTATGTCTACCCCCTATCCCCGCGTCGGTGTCGGCGTCATTCTCACCAATGGCCAGGGCCAGGTACTGCTCGGCAAGCGCAAGGGCAGCCATGCCCCCTACTGGTCCATCGCCGGCGGCCATCTGGAGCTGGGGGAGACCTTCGAGTCGGCGGCCATCCGGGAGGTGGCGGAAGAGACCGGCTTCGTCATCCGCCAGCCTCGCGTCATCGCCGTCACCAACAACCTGGAGACCTGGCGCGAGAGCGGCCTGCACTACATCTCGGTCACCCTGCTGGCAGATGTGGACGGGGAGCCGCAACTGCTGGAGCCGGAAAAATGCGAGGGCTGGATCTGGTGCGACCCGCACACTCTGCCCGAGCCTCACTTCGATGCCAGTCGCCAGTCCATCGCCTGCTGGCTGGCGGGACAATGCTACCTGCCCCAGGCACAACCTGCCCCCTGACCCTCACCGGCAGGCTGCCGCGCGTCACCCCGGCACCTCTCGTCAGCTGGCGGAGGCGACCAGCCACCCCGCCAGCCCCTGTTGATGGCAGGCTGCGCGGGAGGGCGTACCGTCACCAAACTGTCACTTTTTTGTCATATTATCCGGGCCAGGATGATGACGAGGAGGGGAAGATGGGACAGGTATTCATGCAGTTCTTGTGGCTGGGATGCATCAGTTTTGGCGGGCCGGCCGCCCATATCGGCTATTTTCAGCGCACCTTTGTCCAGCGGCTGGGCTGGCTGAACCAGGGGGAGTTCGCCCAGTTGCTGGCCCTGTGCCAACTGCTGCCGGGTCCGGCCTCCAGCCAGCTCGGCTTTGCCATCGGCCGCCACCGCGCCGGCATCGGCGGCGCCCTGGCCGCCTTCGTCGGCTTTACCCTCCCCTCCTTCCTGCTGTTGCTGGCGGCCGCCGTCGGTCTGGGTCAGCTTGCGGGCAGCCTCTGGCTGGACGCCGCCCTGCACGGCCTCAAGCTGCTGGCGCTCGTCGTGGTGGCGGATGCCGTGCTCACCATGAGCCGCCAGTTCTGCAAGACGGCGCTGCAACAGGGGGTCATGGTGGCCACCGCCGCCGCCCTCTGGTGCGCCCCCGGTCTTCTGACCCAGGTCGCCATGCTGCTCGGCGCGGCCCTGCTCTGTGCCTTGCGCGAGCCGCACCCGGGGAGTCAGGGCCTCGCGTCCACTCCGGATCGCCAGCCTCACTGGCCGACCCTGCTGCTGTTCGCCCTGCTGTTCGTCGGCCTGCCCCTGGTGGCGAGCGGCCCCGTCAGCCAGTTGCTGGCCGACTTTTACCGGGCAGGCAGCCTGGTGTTTGGCGGTGGTCACGTGGTGCTGCCCCTGTTGCAGGAGAGCCTGGGTCACCACCTGAGCGAGCAGCAGTTCCTGACCGGCTACGGCCTGGCCCAGCTGGTACCCGGCCCCATGTTCACCCTGGCCACCTACCTGGGCGCCGTGCTGCTGCCCGCCACTCCCCTCATCGGGGCGCTGCTGGCGACCCTGGCGCTCTTCCTGCCGGGTTTCTTGCTGCTCTGGGCGCTGGGCCCCTGCTGGCAGCACTGGCTGGCCCGCCCCCGTCTGGCGGGGGCCGTGGCCGGCATCAACGCCGCCGTGGTGGGGCTGCTGCTGGCGGCCCTCTATCAGCCGGTGTGGCAGAGCGCCGTGATCTCCCCCACCGATCTGGCGCTGGCCGCCGTCGGCTTCTACCTGCTGCGGGTGCCACGGCTCCCCGTTCTGCCCCTCGCCGCCCTGCTGACGGGGACAGCCCTGCTGCTGGCCTGACGAACCCGCGACAAGTCAGGCAGCGCCCGCCGGGCTGGCGGTCATGGCTCTTATCCCCGAGGGGAACCAAAGAGAGCAAGATCCGTCAGGACAGCTCGGGCCCGTTGGCCGATAGTGAGCAGCACAGAGGAGAGACCATGGATCACAACCAGACAGAGGCCTACCGCCGACGCTTTCAAACGGTGACCGAGCACATCGAGCGCCATCTCGACGACGACCTGTCGCTGGAGCGGCTCAGCGCCGTGGCGCACTTTTCGCCCTTTCACTTTCATCGGCAATTTGCCGCTTACTGCGGCGTGCCGCTGGGGCGTTACATCCAGCTGCTGCGGCTGAAGCGGGCCTCTTACCGGTTGGCATTCGCACCTCTGGACAAGGTGACTGATATCGCCCTCGATGCCGGCTTCCAGCATGGCGAATCTTTCAGTCGCGCCTTCAAGCAGACGTTCGGCCTGACGCCCAGCCAGTTCAGGCAGCACCCGGACTGGGCCAGCTGGCATCGCTGCCTGCCACGGCCCCCCACAAAGAGGATTGACCCCATGCGAGTCGACATCATCCAGTTCCCGCAGACCGCCGTCGCCGCCCTGACCCATCAGGGCCTGCCCGAGCGCATCAACGACACCGCGGCGCGCTTCATCCAGTGGCGCAAGGCCACGGGCGGCTCCCCGGTCGCCACCAGCCGGACCTATGGCCTGGCGCCGGACGACCCCGCCACGACGGAGGGTGCGGCGTTTCGCTTTACCCTCTGTGGCAGCGTCGAGGCCCCCGTCGCCGAGGACAATGAGTGGGGTGTGAAGAATGCCCTCATCCCGGCCGGGCGCTGCGCCGTGGTACGCCACCACGGCTCCCACGACCTCCTGGCCGACTGTGCCCGGGCGCTCTACCGCGACTGGCTGCCCGCCAGCGGCGAAGAGCTGCGGGATTTTCCGCTCTTCTTCCACTACCACAACTTTGTACACGAGGTGCCCACCCATGAGCTGGTCACCGACATCTACCTGCCGCTGGCATAGCCCGGTACCTGACAGGGGGAGATAAAAAAGCGGCGCCTCCGAAGGGAGGCGCCGCTGGTCGTGTCGGGGATCAGGCGTCGGGCTCGAAATCCAGGCTCAGGCTGTTGACGCAGTAGCGCTGGCCGGTCTCGGTCGGCCCGTCGGGGAAGACGTGGCCGAGGTGGGAGCCGCACTGGCTGCAGGTGATCTCCACCCGCTTCATGCCGTGGCTGTTGTCCTCGGTGTAGGTCACCGTCCCCTCGATGGCCCGATCGAACGAGGGCCAGCCGCAGCCCGAGTCAAACTTGGCATCCGAGTGGAACAGCACGCTCTTGCAGCAGACGCACAGGTAGTCGCCGCTCTTGCGGTTGTGCAGCAGGGTACCGCTGTAGGGCCGCTCGGTCCCCTTCTCCCAGCAGACGTGAAACTGCTCGGCGCTCAACTTGCTGCGCCACTGCTCGGGATTGTTACCGCTCATACTGACTCCTCGTCATGCTGACCGGGCAGATATGAAACTGCGCGGTTCTCGGGATTGCTACGCAACCGTCCAGGATTATTGCCATTCATATGGACTCCTTGCCATGTGTAGCGGTGCCCAGCATACCCAGTCAGGGCGCCTGGCTCTACCCCGCCAGCGGGAACTGTGATCCCGTTGGCAACACGGCGACAACATCCGCTGCCACCACCCCTTCACTCGCCAGCACCGCCGCCGGCAGGGCGACCCGCTCCAGCAGCTTGAGGGAGTGGGCACGCCCCACCGCCACCTGCCGCTTGATGTCGTCCGGCAGGAAGGGCAGACCGTCGTTGGTGGCGGTGTCGATGGTCTGGATCCACTCCATGCCCTCCCCCGGCGGCGGCAGGCGGAACTGGATGTCATAGTCGCTGGCGTTGAACAGCACGTACCAGCGCTCCCCGGTGCAGCCGATCATGCCGATGTCCATGGCAAACGCCTGCCCCATGGGGGCGTGCCAGTCCTGATCGGTGAGCTGATGGCCGTCCGGGTGATACCAGTTCACCTGGTGACAGCTGGTCGCCTTACCGTTCCAGCCGTCGTCGCTCAGTTGCAGGTTGGAGAAGACCCCGGACTCCGCCCGCAGCGCCATCATCTGGCGGGTGAAGGCAAGCAGCCGCTCGTCCTCCGGGCGCAGTTGCCAGTTCACCCAGCTTATCTGGTTGTCCTGACAGTAGGCGTTGTTGTTGCCGAGCTGGCTGCGGCCCATCTCGTCCCCGGCCAGGAAGTGCGGCGTCCCCTGTGACAGCAGCAGGGTGGCGATGAGGTTGCGCTTCTGCTGCTGGCGCAGGTTGTTGATGCGCGGGTCCAGGGTCGGCCCCTCCACCCCGTGGTTGCTGGAGAGGTTGTTGCCGTGACCGTCCCGGTTGTCCTCGCCGTTGGCCTGGTTGTGGCGCTGGTTGTAGGAGACCAGATCCTCGAGGGTGAAGCCGTCGTGATAGCAGAGGTAGTTGACGCTGGTGTGGGGGGAGCGCCAGTTCTTCGGGAAGAGATCCCGCGAGCCCACCAGACGGGTGGCAAAATCCCCCATCTTGCCCGCATCCCCGCGCCAGAAGGCGCGCACCGTGTCGCGGTAACGATCGTTGATCTCCAGCCACTGGCTCGGAAACTGGCCGAGACGATAGCCGAAGGGGCCGATGTCCCAGGGCTCGGCGATGAGCCTGACCCGCGCCAGCACGGGATCCGCCATCATGGCCTTGAAGAAGGCGCTCATGGGATCGAACTCCCCCGCCTCCCGCGCCAGAGTCACCGCCAGATCGAAGCGGAAACCGTCCACCTGCATCTCGGTGACCCAGTAGCGCAGGGCGTCGAGCACCAGCCGCAGGGTGTTGGGATGATCCAGATTGACGCTGTTGCCACAGCCGGTGACGTTGGCGTGACGGTGGTAGTCCGGCCCGTGGGCCCCCGACTCGAAGGCGTAGTAGCCCGCGTTGTCGAACCCCTTGAACGACAGCATGGGGCCGTCGAAGCCGGATTCCGCGGTGTGGTTGTAGACCACGTCCAGGATCACCTCGATCCCGGCCCGGTGCAGCTCCCGCACCATGGTCTTGAACTCGGTTACCGCCTCCTTCGCCGCGTAGCGCGGCTCGGGGGCGAAGAAGGCGATGGGGTTGTAGCCCCAGTAATTGGTGAGCCCGAGCTGCTCGAGCCTGGGCTCGGACATGAAGGCCGCCACCGGCATCAGCTGCACCGAGGTGACCCCCAGCGACTGCAGGTGCTCGATCATCAGCGGGTGGCTGATGCCCAGATAGGTGCCCTGCAGCTCCTTGGGGATCCCGGGGTGCTGGCGGGTGAAGCCCTTGACGTGGGTCTCGTAGAGCACGACCCGCTCGGGCGGGATGCCGGGCTTGCCGACCCCCTGCCAGTCGAAGGCATCGTCCACCACCACGGACTTGGCCACCATGGCCGCGCTGTCCCCCTGATAGAGGGCGTCGTCCCAGTAGGTAGGACGGCTCAGTGCCCTGGCATAGGGGTCGATCAGCAGCTTGTCCGGGTCGAACAACAGGCCGTCCTGGGGGCTGCCATGGACCCGATAACCGTAGCGCTGACCGGCCTTGACGCCGCGCACATGGCCGAACCAGTACTGGCCTCGCCGGCCGGGCAGGGCCAGCCGGGCCTGCTCCTGCTCCTCTTCGTCGAACAGGCAGAGCTCCACCTTGTCCGATTGCGGTGCCCAGACGCAGAAGTGGCAGCCCGTCTCGTCGAGCCGGGCGCCCAGCGGGTGATCCACCCCGTTTTCCATTGCGAACATCAAGACTCCTGTTTGATGAACAAGGTCGCGAGCGGCGGCAGATCCAGCACTATGCTGTGCGCCATGCCCTGCCAGGGCGTCGGCTCGGCGACGAAGACCAGACCCACATCATAGTTGCTGCCCCAGTAATGCTCGCTGTCGGTGTTGAGCACCACCCGATAGTGGCCGGCCGCCGGCACCCCGAGGCGATAGCCGACCCGAGGCACCGGGGTGAAGTTGCAGGCCACCATCAGGGGATGCGCCCCCAGCTTGTCCGCCCGTAGCCAAGCGAAGATGCTGTTGTCGGCGTCGTTGTGATCCAGCCAGCGGAAACCGGCCTGTTCATAATCGGCCTGATACAAGGCAGCCTCGTGACGATAGAGGTGGTTGAGATCCCGGATCAGCCGCTGCTGGCCGCCGTGCTTGGGATACAGCAACAGGTGCCAGGGCAGCTGGGCGTCGTGGTTCCACTCATTGCTCTGGGCGATCTCGGTACCCATGAAGTTCAGCTTCTTGCCGGGGTGGGCATACATGAAGCCCATGTAGGCGCGCAGGTTCGCGGCCTGCTGCCACTCGTCGCCGGGCATCTTGTAGAGCAGGGAGTGCTTGCCGTGGACCACCTCGTCGTGGGAGAGGGACAGGATGAAGTTCTCGTCATAGTGGTACACCATGGAGAAGGTCATGTCGTTGTGGTGGTAACGGCGGTGGATGGGCTCCTTCTGCATGTAGCTGAGGGTGTCGTGCATCCAGCCCATATTCCACTTGAAGCCAAAACCCAGGCCGCCGAGGAAGGTGGGACGGGAAACCCCGGCGAAGGCGGTGGACTCCTCGGCGATGGTCATGGCATGGGGGTACTTGCCGTACACCTCCTCGTTGGTCCACTTCAAGAGGCTGATCGCCTCGTAGTTGTGGTTGCCGCCATCGACGTTCGGCACCCACTCGCCGGCGTTGCGGGAGTAGTCCAGATAGAGCATGGAGGCGACCGCATCCACCCGCAGGCCGTCGACGTGGAACTTGTCGAGCCAGAACAGAGCGCTCGCCACCAGGAACTGGCGCACGGTATCGCGACCGAAGTCATAAATGTAGGAGTTCCAGTCCGGGTGCCAGCCACGGCGCGGATCCTCGTACTCGTAGAGCGGGGTGCCGTCGAAGCGGGCCAGGCCGTGGGCGTCGGACGGGAAGTGGGCGGGCACCCAGTCGAGGATGACGCCGATCCCGGCCTGGTGGCACTGGTCCACGAAGTATTTGAAGTCGTCGGCGCTGCCGTAGCGACTGGTGGGGGAGAACATGCCCACCGGCTGGTAGCCCCAGGAGCCGCTGAACGGGTGCTCGGAGACCGGCAGCAGCTCGATGTGGGTATACTCCATCTCCTTGATGTAGTTCACCAGTTCCACCGCCAGCTCGCGCCAGTTCAGGCTGTCGCCGTTGGGGTGGCGCTTCCAGGAGCCCACGTGCAGCTCGTAGATGGAGAGCGGCTGCTCCCGCTTGTCGTTGCGTTGGCTCTCGCGCCAGGCGGCATCCTGCCACTGGTACTGATCGTGGTCATAGACCACGGAGGCGAACGAGGGGTACTGCTCGCAGTAGAAACCCACCGGGTCGCTCTTGTGGGGCAGCCGGTTGCCCATGGGGTCTTTGAGCTCGAACTTGTAGCGATCCCCGGCCTTGAGCCCCGGCACGAACAGCACCCAGTGACCGCACTGGCTGCGCTGCATGGGGTGGCGACGGCCATCCCAGAAGTTGAAGTCGCCTATGAGGCTCACCGCGGTGGCGCTCGGCGCATAGACGGCGAAGCGCACCCCCTCCACCTGCTGGCCGAGGTGCTCCACTGTGCGCAGTTGTGCACCTAGGGTGTGGTAGAGGTTTTCCGGTTGCCAGGTCAGCTCCGCCAACCCTTCCCAGGCGGCGGCCTGGAACTGGTAGGGGTCTATGATGTCGGCACTGGCGTCGGCGTAGCTGGCGATGAGCTGGTAGGGAAAGGGATTCTTGCGGCGGGTGAAAACAGTTTCAAAGAGGCCCGCTTCGTCAGCGGCGGTCAGGGTGGCAACTATCTTGCCTGACTTGAGGTCTCTGACCCGGACCTCGAGCGCATCGGGCAACCAGGCGGTGAGTTTCAGGCCTGGCCCATCCGGATTGGCCAGCAGGCCTAGATGGGAGAAGGGATCGGCACAGCGGGCGGCAACTAAACGTTCAACGGGCATCGACATTTCCTTTGATGGCTGAACATCCGCTTCGGCCTGGGCCGAAGCGGATGAAAGTGAGTCACATGTTGGCGATTAAGGCTCAACGGCTGGCCTCGTCACGGGCCCGGCTCATCTTGCCCGCCAGATTCTTGAGCGCCTCATCGGCGAAAATATCCTCCAGATCCCGGGAGAGCTTGCGACGCCAGTTGGGGTATTCGTAACTGGTGCCCGGCACGTTGACCGGCTTGTCCATCTCCAGCCAGTCTTCCAGCTGGGTGCTGAACAGGGCACAGCTGCCGCGGGACATGTGCAGTTGCAGACCGTGGTTGAGCTCGGTGTTCATGCCGACCCAGTTCACGTCGTGGCTGATATTGCCAGAGATGACCCCATGGGCATGCAGGCTGTCAAGGATCCGCTGCTTGGCCTGGTGGCGATCAGCATACAGGGTCTTGAGCACCTCTTCATCCGGATACAGGCCCAGTTCGCGTCCCAACGCCAGATCGTCGCAATGCCAGAAGCCCTTGAGGGTCGGCATGTCGTGAGTGGTCAGGGCCGACATCGCCTGCTCGGCGTAGTGGGCCGGGGAGATGAAGCCGCCATCGTCCTTGGAGCGCTCGAAGAAGAACACCTTGTAGGAGTGGACGCCGTTCTCCTTCAGGGTCACGTCGATCCCCTCCGGCACTGTGCCGAGATCCTCGCCGATCAGCAGGCACTGGTTGCGGTGGGATTCGAGGGCCAGGATCCCCAGCAGGTCGTTGACCGGGTAATAGATGTAGGCACCCTTGGCGGCGGACTCTCCGGGCGGCACCCACCACAGGCGCAGCAAGGCCATCACGTGGTCGATACGCAGGGCACCGCAGGAGCGCATGTTGGCGCGGAACAGATCCACCATGGGCTGGTAGGCCGCCTCGAACAGCTGGTTCGGGTTCATGGGGGGCAGGCCCCAGTTCTGGCCGAGGGGGCCGAGAATGTCGGGCGGCGCACCGACCGAGGCTTTCGGGCAGTAGAGATCCCGGTTCGCCCAGATCTCGGTGGAGCCTTCGGAGACACCCACCGCCAGATCCCGGTAGATCCCCATCACCATGCCGGCGGCCTTGGCGCGGGCATCGGCCTGGGCCAGCTGCTCGTCGGCCAGGAACTGCAGGTAGAGGTAGAAGGCCACGTCCTGGTTGTGCTCGGCCATCCAGGCGGCAACGGCCGGGTTGTGGTAGTCACGGAACTGCTCAGGCCAGACCGGCCAGCCCCAGGCGTTGTCGCCCTTGGCATAGAAGTGGGCCTGCAGGGCATCGAACGCCGCCTGCTGTTGCAGGCTGTCGCCACCGGCGGCCACGAAGGCATCGAACGCAGCCTGGCGCTCGGCGCTGAAGCTGGCCTGGTCGAACACCTGGCGCAGCATGCCGATCTTGGTCTGGATGACGCCGGTGTAGTCCACGTTGTCCTTGACCCGCAGGGAGGTGAGGTGCTGCTGGAAGGCCGGGCTCGCCACCTCCGCCTTCAGGCGATCGTTGCTCAGGAATTCGGGCACCGCCTCCACATCGATATAGGCGACGTTGAGCCAGCGACGGGAAGAGGGGCTGTAGGGGCTGGCGCTCTCCGGGTTGGCCGGATAGAGAGCATGAATGGGGTTGAGGCCGACGAAGTGGGCGCCCCAGGCGGCGGCTTTCTCCACCAGCTGACCGAGATCGCTGAAGTCGCCGATGCCCCAGTTGTGGCGGCTGCGCAGGCAGTAGAGCTGCACGCTCGGGCCCCACACCTTGCGACCATTGGCGATGGGCGCCTGCTTGTAGCAGGACTTGGGGGCGACGATGAGACGCATGGTGGCCAGCGGCTCGTCATTGCCCTCTTCGAGCAGGATGAGCTGGTGATAACCCAGCGCCGGCTGGACATCCAGGGTGACGCGATAGGCCTGGCACTCCATCTCCTCGAACTCGGCCACCCCGACCAGCTCACCCTCGATGGGAGTGAATTGACCGGACAGCACGGCACCCTGCTCCTGCTGGAGCTGCCAGGTGAGGGCGTCGTTGACGAATTCGATGGGCAGACGGACTTCGAGGCTGATGGGCTCGCCGCTGCGGACCACCATCACGGGATCCAGTGGCCGCAGCCAGTGCTGGCGATGCTCCTGCTCCAGCTGCTCGGTCAGGGCGGCCTCGTCGTCGACGCGGTAACCCATGGCGCCCAGCATGGCGGCCTTGCTCTCTTCGGATACCAGGGCCGGCTGGCCCCAGGCATCAACATACTCACTGGCAATGCCTTTGGCGGCAGCCAGCTGTTCAATCAGGGTGGTCATAGTTTGAGAATTCCCGCTGTGGATTCTGTCTACGCTATTTTGTGATTAATTTTTATGGTTGGTATTTGAACAGTGGCTCTTTGGCCATGCTAAACCGCGCACATTTTTACATATCTCCCCGGCTGGATGTGTGACCGGGCAGGCACTATTGTTGTTCTCTGCCACCGACTTTGCTGATGATGCATTCAACAAAAGTTGGTAGCCAGTTACATAAACCGAAAATAAATTTCACAGTTTTTCATGATATAGCGCAATTTCGCGCAGATTGTTGGTTGACTCGCGAGGGAGTTCTAGTAAATTTACAAACGGAATTTTCTTTGACTACTGAACAGTTAGGTAACCAATTATGACTATCAAAGTAGGTATTAACGGTTTTGGCCGTATCGGTCGTTTCGTTTTCCGTCTGGCCGCTGAGCGTGCTGACATCGAAGTGGTTGGTATCAACGACCTGATCGACGTTGACTACATGGCTTACATGCTGAAGTACGACTCCACTCACGGTCGCTTCAAGGGCACTGTTGAAGTCAAAGACGGCAACCTGATCGTCAACGGCAAAACCGTACGTGTTACCGCTGAACGTGACCCGGCCAACCTGAAATGGGGCGAAATCGGTGTTGACGTTGTTGCCGAAGCAACCGGTCTGTTCCTGACCGACGAAACCGCTCGCAAGCACATCGCTGCCGGTGCCAAGAAAGTCGTACTGACCGGTCCGTCCAAAGACGCTACCCCGATGTTCGTCATGGGCGTCAACCAGGATTCCTACGCTGGCCAGGACATCGTTTCCAACGCTTCCTGCACCACCAACTGCCTGGCCCCCATCGCCAAGGTTCTGAACGATACCTTCGGTATCGAATCCGGCCTGATGACCACCGTTCACGCTACCACTGCTACCCAGAAGACCGTTGATGGTCCGTCTGCCAAAGACTGGCGCGGTGGCCGCGGTGCGGCTCAGAACATCATCCCGTCCTCTACCGGTGCTGCCAAGGCTGTTGGCGTGGTCATCCCGGAACTGAACGGCAAGCTGACCGGCATGGCCTTCCGCGTGCCGACTCCGGACGTGTCCGTTGTTGACCTGACCGTCAACCTGAAGAAAGAAGCGTCCTACGCTGAAATCTGCCAGGCCATGAAGGCTGCCTCCGAAGGCGCCATGAAGGGCGTGCTGGGCTACACCGAAGACGAAGTGGTTTCCACCGACTTCCTGGGTGAGCGTCAGACTTCCGTGTTCGATGCCAAGGCTGGTATCCAGCTGAACAAGACCTTCGTGAAAGTCGTCTCCTGGTACGACAACGAAATGGGCTACTCCAGCAAGGTTCTGGACCTGATCGCTCACATCTCCAAGTAATTTGGGATGCGCAATCGCGTAGCTTGAAAAAAGGCGGCCAATGGCCGCCTTTTTGTATTCTGAATCACGGACCCTTTCTGAATGTCCCCGAGCACTGGAGCCTTTATGACACCGACACGTACGCTGACTGCCCACTGCACCCTGAGCCAGGATGGCCTGCCCCTGCTGACCATAGACAATGAGCACGCCAGGGCCGAGATAAGCCTGTTTGGCGCCCATGTGCTGCGTTACCAACGCCATGGTGAGCCGGCCTCTCTCTGGCTCAGCGACAAGGCGATACTGGATGGCAGCAAGCCCATTCGCGGCGGCATTCCCCTCTGCTGGCCCTGGTTCGGCCCCTCCCCCGCTCGCGTTGGCAGCGGCAAGCCGGCTCATGGCTTCGCACGCAACTGCCTGTGGACGCTGGATGGGGTCTCCGATCACGGGGATGGCACACTCGTCCACCTCTCCCTGCGTGACAACGATGCCAGCAGGACACTCTGGCCCCATGCCTTCGAGCTGGAGCTGGACGTACTGGTCGGCAAGGAGCTTTCCCTGGTGCTGACCACCCGCAACACCGGCAAGTCAGCGCTCACCTACAATGCCGCCCTGCACACCTACCTGCAGATCAGTGCGCCGGAAGCGGTGACCGTGACCGGCCTCGGCGAACCCTATCTGGACAAGCTGACCGGCCGAAACGAACTGCAACAGGGAGCGCTGACCGTCACCGCAGCCATGGATCGCATCTACCGCCAGCCCGATGCCATGGTCAGCGTGCAGGATGGTGAGCGCACCACCCGGGTGGTCAACGGCAACCACGACAGCGTGGTGGTCTGGACCCCCTGGCAGGAAGGGGCCAGCGCCATGGCCGACATAAGTGACAACGGTTATCGCACCATGCTCTGTGTCGAGGCGGCCATCACCGCCGAGGACGGGATCACCGTCCCGCCCGACGAGGAGCACAGCTTCTCCACCGTCATCATCTGACGATACAGATGACGGATAAATAAAGAGGGCTCCCGCGGGAGCCCTCTTTGCATCTTGCCATCAGCGTCAGTCAGGCGTTGCCCTGGGTCTTGAGCTTGAGCTCGGCGGCGAAATCCAGCATGCGGTCGAGCGGGACAAGCGCTTTGAGACGCAGTGCCTCATCCACATGGATCTCGTGACGCTCGGCGCCGTCGGTCAGGGCCTCCTTGATGGCCACCAGGCCGTTCATCGCCATCCAGGGGCAGTGGGCGCAGCTGCGGCAGGTGGCACCATCACCACCGGTGGGCGCCTCCACCATCTCTTTCTCCGGGCATGCCTGCTGCATCTTGTAGAAGATGCCGCGATCGGTCGCCACGATCAGTTTCTGCTGGGGCAGCTCTTTGGCGGCCTTGATGAGCTGGCTGGTAGAACCCACCGCATCCGCCAGTTCGATGACGGAGGCCGGAGACTCCGGGTGCACCAGCACGGCGGCATCCGGGTTCTGGGCCTTGAGCTCGCGCAGCGCCTTGGCCTTGAACTCGTCGTGCACGATGCAGTGCCCCTGCCAGCGCAGCATCTCGGCCCCCGTCTTCTTCTCGATGTAGGCGCCGAGGTGGCGGTCCGGGCCCCAGATGATCTTGTGACCCTGACTGTCCAGATGTTCGACGATCTCCAGCGCAATGCTGGAGGTGACCACCCAGTCGGCCCGTGCTTTCACCGCTGCCGAGGTATTGGCATAGACCACCACGATGTGATCGGGGTGGGCATCGCAGAAGGCGGAGAACTGGTCGATGGGACAACCCAGATCAAGAGAGCACTCGGCCTCCAGCGTCGGCATCAGCACCCGCTTGTGGGGGCTCAGAATCTTGGAGGTCTCTCCCATGAAGCGCACACCGGCCACGATCAGGGTCTGGGCCGCATGGTCGCGACCGAAGCGGGCCATCTCCAGGGAGTCACCCACGAAGCCACCGGTGGCTTCTGCCAGGGCCTGGATCTCGGGATCCGTGTAGTAATGGGCAACCAGCACGGCCTGGCGCGCCTCGAGCAGCACCTTGATCTCGGCGATCAGGGTCGCCTTCTGCTCGGGAGTCAGGGGCTGTGGTTTGGCCGGGAAGGGGTAGTCCATCTCGACTACCGGCGGAATACTGCTCAGTGCATTGCTCATTGCGACTGTTCCATCAACGCTCGGGAAGGCCAAAATTATAACCAGAAGCCGTGCACAAACCCATCAACAAATCCAGTACAGTACAACTGTCAGGATCCGCTCCGACCATATCGTTGTCATTCTTGCCAAAAGGAGTTGTCGAATGAAACAACGTTCGCTCAAGACCAAGTTGTTGTTGCTCACGCTGGGACTTTTTCTCGCCAGTGGCGTCGCCATGACATGGATACAGTCCTCCTCGCTGAACGGCCTGCGCGATGACATCATGGCGCAGACCCGTGGCGCCCTGGAGCAGGAGGTTTCCCGTTCCCTGCAATTCCAGGCAGAGCGGTATGCAGTGCAGATCGAAGACCAGTTGCAGCAGGCCTATCAGATACCGCTCGGCATGGCGGCGCAGCTTGAAGGAAGCATGGCCCAGCCGGACCAGCGGCTGAGTCGCCCACAAGTGGAGCTGCTGCTTGGCAGCCGCCTGCGCCAGGCAAACGGGATCAGTTCCATCTACGCCCAGTTCGAACCCAACGGTTACGACGGACAGGACGCCGACTGGCAGACGGGCGCCAGCCATTCGGTTGCCGGCAAGGGCAGTCTCGAGGTCTACTTCACCCGGGAACAGAACGGAAACATCGCGCAGCAGACCATAGATGCCGCCACCAGTGACGCCAAGTTCGACACCTCGCGCAATGAATTCGGCATTCGCAACAGCGAGTGGTATCTCTGCGGTCGCGAGACTCGTCGCCCCTGCCTGATGGAACCCTACCTCTACGAGATAAGCACTGGCCAGAAGATGCTGATGACCAGCCTGACGGTGCCCGTCCTCAAAGATGGCAAGTTTGCCGGGATCACCGGGGTCGACATGAACCTGCCCATCTTCCAGCAACTGGCCGAGCACCTAGGCAAGAGCCTCTATGACAGCCAGGCCGAGGTCACCCTGGTCAGCAAGACGGGCTTCATCGTCGGCAGCAACCGCCATTCGGACAAATTGGGGCGCCCCCTGACAGAGGCCGGACTGGTTGCCCCGAATGGACACCCCGCCGATACCGACAGCGATTTCATCCTGCAGCAGCCCATACGGATCGAGGCCGCCGACAACCAGTGGTGGCTGATGATCAAGGTGCCCAAGGCCCTCGCCCTCAGCCAGGCCAACACCATCAGCCAGCAGCTCGGCAGCCTGTTGCAGGCTACCCAGCAGCAGCAGCTGGTTGCCATCGTTGTCATCACCCTGGTGGCCCTGGGCCTGCTTGTCTGGTTCATCCAGACCATCACGGCGCCCCTCTCCCTCATCAGCCGCCACGTCTCCCACCTCGCCAGCAATGAAGGCGACCTGACCCAGCAGATGCGTATCGACACCCACCAGGAGCTCATCGAGCTGGGCAGGCATCTCAATGCCTTCCTCGGCAAGCTGAGGGCCATGGTGCAGGGCAGCAAGCAGATAGGGCAACAGGTGCATCAGCAGGCCAGGGGCATGAAACAGACGGCCGATGCCATGCGCAGCAGCCTGGATGATCAGAGCCTGGAGCTGGAGAGCGTGGTCAGCGCCATGCACGAGATGAGCACCACGGCAGTCAGTGTGGCGGGCTATGCGGAACAGGCGGCGCAGGAGTCTGAAGCGGCGACCCACC
The DNA here is from genome assembly GCF_027707405.1 of Aeromonas sp. QDB68. NCBI lineage: Bacteria > Pseudomonadati > Pseudomonadota > Gammaproteobacteria > Aeromonadales > Aeromonadaceae > Aeromonas > Aeromonas sp. QDB68. The sequence continues at coordinate 25,121 of NZ_JAPCIQ010000031.1, forward strand.
ATGTCAGCACGGCCCAGCAGACCTTGAGCAGGGCCCGCAACGAGATCCATACCCTGGTCGAGGACATGCATCAGGCCGACAAGGCGGTCGCCCAGGTCGCCCAGCGCAGCACCAATATCAGCCATATTCTCGATGTGATCCGGGCCATTGCCGAACAGACCAACCTGCTGGCCCTCAACGCAGCCATCGAGGCGGCGCGGGCCGGCGACATGGGCAGGGGTTTTGCCGTCGTGGCGGACGAGGTGAGGGCGCTGGCCAACAAGACCCGCTCATCCACCGACGAGATAGGGCAGCTCATCGGCAGCCTGCAAACCGAGGTCACCAGCAGCCAGCAGTTGATGAGCACGGGGATCGCCCGCTCGGTGAGCACGGTTGAAGGCACGGAGCAGGCCTTCGAGGCACTCAATCAGGTGGTCACCCAGATCCAGCAGATCCATGATCACATCAGCCAGGTGGCGACCGCCGCCGAGCAGCAGAGTGCCGTGAGCGACACCATCAACCAGAACCTGATGCGCATCGGCGACGCCGCCACCACCCTGGGACAAGAGGCCAATGCCAGCCAGCGCCTGAGCGAGGCACTGGAACAGGCGGCCACCACCCTGGCAAGCGAGCTGGATCGACTGCGAACCTGATGAGAGACGGAAACGAAAAAGCCCGCATCGCTGCGGGCTTTTCAATATGGTGGTCGTTACTGGGCTCGAACCAGTGACCCCCTCCTTGTAAGGGAGATGCTCTCCCAGCTGAGCTAAACGACCTGGGATATGACTGAAATGATGGTGGGTCGTGCTGGATTCGAACCAGCGACCAATTGATTAAAAGTCAACTGCTCTACCGACTGAGCTAACGACCCATCGAAATCATTTTTTAAAGCATGGTGGTCGTTACTGGGCTCGAACCAGTGACCCCCTCCTTGTAAGGGAGGTGCTCTCCCAGCTGAGCTAAACGACCTGGGACAAGACTGAAATGATGGTGGGTCGTGCTGGATTCGAACCAGCGACCAATTGATTAAAAGTCAACTGCTCTACCGACTGAGCTAACGACCCATCGAAATCATTTTTTAAAGCATGGTGGTCGTTACTGGGCTCGAACCAGTGACCCCCTCCTTGTAAGGGAGGTGCTCTCCCAGCTGAGCTAAACGACCTGGGATTAACATGGTGGTCGTTACTGGGCTCGAACCAGTGACCCCCTCCTTGTAAGGGAGGTGCTCTCCCAGCTGAGCTAAACGACCTGGGAATATTGTCTTCACCTGCTGTGAAGAAATGGTGGGTCGTGCTGGATTCGAACCAGCGACCAATTGATTAAAAGTCAACTGCTCTACCGACTGAGCTAACGACCCTCACCACGACCAGTGCCGACTGCATTACTGCTCCGGCTCTGACGGCGGCCTATATTACGGATTTATCATCCTGGCGCAATAGAAAAATCTTAAATTAAATCTGATTGTTCACTGCGCATACAAAGCAGAGAGTTCTTTACAAGAGTGTTACGAAAACAGTGACATGCAGCAATGTCACAGCTTGGCCAGACTCTGTTTGGCCAGCTGGGCCGGCGAGGTGTTGGGGTAACCCTTGATCACCTGCTCATAGAAGGCCTTGGCCTCTGCTTTTTTGCCGTCAAGCTGGGCGAGCATGCCGAGTTTCAGCAGGGCATCGGCCCGCTTGGGTGACTTGCTGTATTTGTTCGCCACCGTGGAGAACTGGCTCGCGGCCCCCACCCTGTCGCCCTTGTTGAACATCAGCTGGCCAAGCCAGTAGTGGGCATTGGGAACATAGCTGGAGTTCGGGAACTGCTTGATGAACCCTTCGAAGGCAGGAATGGCCTTGTCGTAGTTCTTCTCCTTGAGCACCATGTTCACGGCCGCGTCGTAGGCCTGGTTCTCATCCTGGTTGGTGGAGTAGTTGGCAGCCGCGGCAGGAGGCGTTACAGCACCTGCAGCAGGTGTTGCGGGCGCGGCGGCAGGCTGGCTGTTGGCCACCTTGTCGAGCTCCTGGTAGAGCTGGCGCTGGCGCTCCTGGGACTGCTCCATCTGGTAGGTCTGCTGTTCCAGCTGACCACGCAGCTCGGAGACCTCCCCTTGCAGGGAGTCGACCTGTTGCTGCAGTTCGGCCTGCAGACGCAGACGGGCATTGAGGGTACGCTCCAGCAGAGCAACCCGGTCTTCCAGGCTGCCGGTCGGTACGATGGCACCATTGTTGCCGCTCAGCACCACGCCGCTGCTGCCAGAATCCCCGCTCAGATCGCTCACGGGTGCCGCCGCTTGCGCATTCAAAGCAACCAACACGGCCAGCGCAACGCCAGCTTGCTTGTACACAGATTTCATTCGGATCAAACCTTAGCGTTTAGTGCAAATAAAACGGCCAGCGCATAGTCGCTCGCTGATACAGATTTCATTCGGATCAAACCTTGACGTTTAGTGCAAATAAAACGGCCATCGAAATGGCCGCTTGCATATAAACGAACTTCGTTCGACTCAAACCTTAGTAAACCAGGACCGCACGGCGGTTCTTGGCAAAGGCTTCCTCGGTGTGGGACAGATCCAGCGGCTTCTCTTCGCCATAGCTGACGATGGAGAGCTGCTCGGCCTGCACACCCAGGGTTTGCAGATACTTGGCAACAGCCTTGGCACGACGCTCACCCAGCGCGATGTTGTATTCCGGCGTACCGCGCTCGTCGGCGTGGCCTTCGATCAATACCTTGACGCTCGGACGTTCACGCAGGTAGCTGGCGTGGGCATCCAGCAGGTCGGCGTACTGACCCTGAATGTCGTAACCATCGTACGGGAAGTAGATCACGTTGTCGCGTTGCAGCGCTTCGAACTTCTGACGCATCTGCTCTTCCGGGGACAACATGCCGTTGGCGCCGCCGGTTTGTACACCGCCCATGCCGTCGGTCATGCCGGACTCGGCGCCAGCGGCGTCGGAGTCGGAAGAGGAGCTACAGGCAGCCAGGGTGAACAGTGGCAGTGCGATGGCCAGACCCTTGAGCAGTTTATTGAGTTGCATGCTATTTCCTTAAACCTTTATAACAAAACAAAAAACAATCGATTTTTATCAATTCAAGAAGGGCGACCAAGCTGGTGCACGAATTTCACCGCTACTGGTCGGAAGCACTGCCTTGAAGCGACCGTCGGTCGACACCAATGCAAGACTCTTACGACCCTGATAGATGGTGGCATAAATGATCATGCTGCCATTGGGAGCCACACTTGGCGATTCATCCAGAGCACTCTGGGTCAGTACCAGCATGGCTCCATTTTCCATATCCTGGCGAGCGATGCGATATTGTCCCTGAACCCGGGTCACCATCACCATGGACTTGCCGTCCGGTGTGATGGATGCCCCCTGGTTGGAATCCCCTTCCCAGGTCATCCGGCGAGTCATGCCAGTCGCCAAATTTACGCTATAAATCTGGGGTTTGCCACCACGTTCAGAGGTGAACAGCAAAGTTTGACCGTCCGGCATCCAGGAGGGTTCGGTGTCGATGGTGCGGTTATTTGTGACTCGAGTGAGTTGCTTGCTAGCAACATCAACGACATAGATGTCAGGCTGCCCATCTTTGGACAGAACAATAGCCAAACGACGACCATCCGGAGACCACTCCGGCGCACCGTTGATGCCACGGAAGCTGGTGATCAGACTGCGCTGCTGGGTGTAGATGTCCTGCACATAGATCTCGGACTTCTGGTTCTCAAAGCTCACGTAAGCCAGCTTGCTGCCATCCGGCGACCAGGCCGGGGACATCAGGGGTTCACGGGAGCGCAGTAGAGTCTTCTCGTTGTAGCCGTCGTAGTCGGAGATCCGCAGCTGATACGGGAACTGGGTGCCCTGCTGCACGGAGACATAGGCCAGACGAGTCAGGAAGGCACCACGCTCACCGGTCAGACGCTCGTAGACGATGTCGGAGATGCGGTGGGCAAACTGGCGCATCTGGGCACCCGGGATGGTCGCCATGCGGCTGTCCAGGATGTAACCGTTCGCCTCACCGCCCTGGGTCTTGGCCAGCTGGCCTTTCAGGACGTCGACCAGCTCGAAGTTGATCTTGTAGGTGCCATCACCCACGGCGGCGATGGAGCCGACCACCACGGCTTCGACCCCCTGGGAAGCCCAGGGCGCGAAGTTGATCTCGCCGCTGGTGCTCGGCGTCTGCGGCATCTGGCCACGGGCCAGCGGCTTGAACTTGCCGCTGCGCATCAGGTCGTTGGAGACCACTTCCGCGATATCCTGCGGCAACTGGCCATTGCCCTCCCACTTGAAGGGGGCGATGGCGATGGGGCGCGCACTGTCGATACCGCCGGTGATGACGATGTCCAAGGCCGCCTGAGCGCTCTGGCCTAGCAGAAGGCAGCCAACCAAAGCAAAAAACACTTTTCTTATCATGGCTTAAATACTCTGTTCCAAAAAAATGAGAGGTGAAATCCCTTTATCAGCAGATGCTGCCAACCACGGTCATTGACCCCGTTCTATCACGCTTAGATGCTCGGTTCTAACTTGAGGTTAAACTCCTTCAACATCTCGAATGCCGCCGGATCCTTCGGCACCGGCAACTGGTTGGCCTTCAGAACCGCCGCCTTGCCGGAGCGGCAGACCGCCGGATCACCCTGACCGTTGTCCACCGAGATGACGAAGCCGCTACTGGCCAACTTGACACCGATAGTACATGTTTTGCCCCGCATGGTGGGATCCAAAATCATGTAGCGCTCGACCGTGGCCTTGATGAGGGCGGCATACTTGTCGACCTCGCCCTTGGCGGCTGCCGATGCTGCCTGACTGCGCGCATTGGCCTCGGCGGCCAGCTGCTGCTCCATCATGGCTTCCATCTCTTTTTGCAACTTGGCCTCTTCGGCCGCCTTGCGCTTGCGCTCCGCCTCAATCTTGGCCTTTCTGTCAGCCTCGGCCTTCGCCTTCTTCTCCGCGTCAGCTTTTGCCTTCTTGTCAGCCTCTTCCTTCGCCTTCTTCTCGGCCTCCGCCTTGGCTTTCTTCTCGGCTTCCGCCTTCGCCTTTTTCTCGGCTTCGGCCTTGGCCTTCTTCTCGGCTTCCGCTTTCTTGGCCTTGGCCTCTTCCGCCTTGGCCTTCTCTTCAGCCTGCTTCTTCTCCAGCTCTTCTTTTTTCTTCTTGAGCGCCAGCGCCTTGGCCTCTTCCGCTGCCTTGCGTTCGGCTTCGGCCTTCTTGGTCTTCTGCTCTTCCAGCTTGCGGGCTTCCTCAGCTTTCTGGGCCTTCTCTTCCGCCTGCTTCTGTTCAGCCTCTTTCTTCTGCTTGTCGGCTTCGGCCTTGCGGGTCGCCTCTTCGGCCTGCTTGCGCTTGGTCTCGGCGATACGCAGACGCTCCTGCTCCTGTGCCAGCTCGCGTTTGACGCGCTCAGCGTCTTCCTTGTCCTTCTGCTGCTGTGCAGCCTTGGGCTGGGCCTGCTTCTGCTGCTGGACCTGCTGCATCTGCTGCTCCAGCATTTCGCTGTCCATCATGACCGCATTGACGATCTGTCCCTTGGACTCGGGGCGCTTGGGTTTACTGAAGTCGACACCGACCAGCAGGATGATGCCGATGATCAGATGCAGCAGCAGCGACGCGACGAGATAACCGGAAATACCACGCTTCACATCCATCTCCGTCAGTTCACCGGATCCGTCATCAGACCAACCTGAGGCACACCGGCTTTCTTGAGGGCCACCATCAGCAGGATCACCTCCTCGTAGCGCACGGACTTGTCACCGGCGACCACCACGGGTGCGTTCTGGTTGATGGCCAGATAGCCCATGGCCTTCTCGGTGATGTACTGCTGCATCGCCTCTGGTGTGCCGCTCGGTACGGGTACGTCATCCGCCTCGCCGGCCTTGATGACGTACTCACCCTCGGTATTGACGCTGACAATGAAAGGCGGCTTGGAGTCTTCCGGCAACTGCTCGGACTCCGCCTGGGGCAGGTCGACCTTGACCCCCTGCGTGATCACGGGCGTGACCGCCATGAAGATGATGAGCAGCACCAGCATGACGTCGATATAGGGCACCACGTTGATCTCGGCGACCTTTTTGCGTTTGAGCCGCTGATAGGTTTGCATTACTTCTCACCCTGCTGTGCGATTTGGCGGTTCAGAATGGTGGTGAACTCGTCCATGAAGTTGGCGTAGGCGTTTTCCAGCCGTTCGACCTTGTTGGTGAAGCGGTTGTAGAAGATAACGGCCGGGATGGCGGCAAACAGACCCATGGCGGTGGCGATCAGCGCCTCCGCGATACCCGGTGCCACCATCTGCAGGGTCGCCTGCTGAACCTGGCCCAGAGCGATAAAGGCGTTCATGATCCCCCAGACGGTACCGAACAGACCGATATAGGGGCTGATGGAACCGATGGTCGCCAAGACCGGCAGGTTGGACTCGAGATCGTCCACTGCACGGGACAGGGAAACGCGCATGGCGCGATAGGTACCGTCCATCACCGCATCCTGACCGCGGGCACCGGCCTTGAGCAGGCGAGCATACTCCTTGAAGCCGGAGTAGAAGATGTCTTCCATGCCTTCGATGTCGTCACGACGGGAGGAGGACTCCTGGTAGAGACGATTGAGGTCGACCCCGGACCAGAATCTGTCTTCAAACTGCTCCGAGGCGAGGTTGGCCGCCTTGATGGCCTTGGAGCGCTGGATGATCAGCGCCCAGGAGACGACCGACATGCCCATCAGGGTCATCATGACCAGTTTCACCAACAGACTGGCTTGCCAGAACAGGCCAATAAACGAAATTTCAGCGTGCACTTAACAGCACTCCCTTGATTTTTTCAGGTATTGCAACAGGTTTCATTTGCGGATGACTGACACAGGCGATCTGTACCATGGCCTGAGTGATCAGCCGTCCATCAGCCGCCAGGATCTGCTGTGAAAAACGCATGGAAGCGCGTTTCACTTCAGTTACTTGCGTCATTACGGTCAGCAGTTCATTGAAGCGGGCCGCCGCGCGGAAGTCGATTTCGGTGCGACTCACCACAAACGCGATCCCCGCCTGCAGCAGGACATCCTGTTCGATGCCGCCTGCGCGCAGGAATTCGGTGCGGGCCCGTTCCATAAACTTGAGATAATTGGCGTTGTAGACGATGCCTCCGGCATCCGTGTCTTCGTAGTAGACACGCACCGGAAACTCAGAGACTTCCCCCATAAAAATCTGTGATCCATTCGACAGTCAGATGGGGGGCTATCATAGCGCAGGGCTGAATAGGAAAGAAGCAGGGGGAGACAGGGAAATCCCCTCTCTCCCTGTTTTTTATGGTGTGCTGCGGCGCCGACAGGCCGAAGACCACAGGGCTGTCAGCATCACAAGAAAAGCGGACAAGAGAAGTGGCTGCGAGCGGCGTGACAAGCGAGGTTCTGTCGCTCTGACCGGGCGGCGGCACGCCCCTCAAAAAAGAAGAAGGAGGTGGGCTGATGCCGACCTCCTTCATCATTTATGGCAGGTAGTAGCTGCTGGTCAGCCAGAGCCCGCAGAGCAGGCTGGGCAGGGCGAGCCAGGGGAAGAACAGCATGCGACCCACCAGGCTGCGCGGGTGAAACCCCAGTCCATGCATGACACCGCAACAGACCGCCCACATCAGCCAGGGCGCAAGCCAGAGGCCGTGCTCACTGGTATTGGCCGCGACCAGGTTGGGCGCCTGCAAGATGGCGACAGCCAGCAGGGCCGCCGCCAGCAGCATCAGACCTTGCCATGGCTGGCGCTCCAGAGGAGCGGCCAGCCGGGCGAGCCTGTCACTTGTCTTCATCAATCTGACGATCCAGGTTCTCGGTGTGCTCCAGCCAGAGCGCATTGATAATCCCAAACGCACAGGCCAGCAGCAGCCCCAGGATCCAGGTGAAATACCACATATCAGGGCACCTTCTTAGTAGAGCGATTGTTGGTTGTCTTCGATGTGCTTGTTACTCACCCGGCCGAACATCTTGATGTAGGTCCAGATGGTGTAAGCCAGCACGGTCGGCACGAAGACGACTGCGACTACCGTCATCACCTTGAGGGTGTTGAAGGAGGCGGTGGAATCCCACATGGTCAGGCTCTGGGACGGCTCGAGGCTCGAGGGCATCACGAACGGGAACATGGAGAAGCCCGCGGTCAGGATGATGCCGGCGATGGCCAGGGAGGAGAACAGGAACGCCACCCACCCCTTGTCCAGCTTGGCCGCCACGGCGGTCAGCAGACACATCACCAGACCCAGCACGGGTGCGGCAATCATCCAGGGATAGAGGTTGTAGTTCTGCATCCAGGCACCGGCCTGCACCACCACTTCCTTGTGAAGGGGGTTGGTGACGGCGTCGGTGGCGACGGAGCCCACAATCACATAACCATCCATGCCGCTCACCCAGACACCGGCCAGGGCGAACAGCACCAGGGTCAGCAGGGAGAAGATCATGGCGGCGGTGCGAGAGCGCGCCAGCACTTCACCTTCGGTCTTCATCATCAGCCAGGTTGCACCCTGGGTGATGATCATGAAGAGGCTCACCAGACCGGCCAGCAGGCCGAACGGATTGAGCAGACCGAAGAAGTTGCCGTGATAGGTCATCATCAGGAACTGGTTGAAGCTGAACGGTACACCTTGCAGCAGGTTGCCGAACGCCACCCCGAAGATGACAGGGGGAATGGCGCTACCGGCAAACAGAGCCCAGTCCCAGTTGGAGCGCCACTTGGCATCTTCCTGCAAGGAGCGGTACTTGAAGCCGACCGGACGGAAGAACAGCGCCATCAGGGTCAGGATCATGGCGATGTAGAAGCCGGAGAAGGCCGCCGCATAGACCATGGGCCAAGCGGCAAACAGGGCACCACCGGCGGTCACCAGCCAGACCTGGTTGCCTTCCCAATGCGGCCCCATGGTGTTGAGCATCACACGACGCTCCACATCCTTCTTGCCGACGAAGGGGAGCAGGGCGCCCACCCCCATATCGAAACCGTCGGTGATGGCAAACCCGATCAGCAGCACGCCGACCAGCACCCACCAGACCAGACGCAACAGTTCGTAATCAAACATGGGTCACTCTCCTTATGCCTTGCTCTGTTCGAAGTGGTACTTGCCCGTCTTCAGGCTGCTTGGGCCCAGGCGCGCATACTTGAACATCAGGTACATCTCGATGATCAGCAGTACTGTGTAGAACAGGAAGATCCCGATCAGAGAGAACCAGATCTCGGACGCAGGAATGTTGGATGCAGAGACATAAGTCGGCAGCATCTCGGCGATGGTCCAGGGTTGACGACCATATTCAGCGACAAACCAGCCCGCCTCGATGGCGATCCAGGGCAGCGGAATGCCGTACAGCAGCGCCTTGAGCAGCCACTTGCGCTCGCCGATCTTGTGGCGGGTGCTGTCATAGAAGGCCAGACCGATCAGCACCAGCATCAGGATGCCGCAGGCAACCATGATGCGGAAGGCGAAGAACAGCGGCAGTACCTGCGGAATGGAGTCATCCACGGCAGCCTTGATCTGCTCGTCGGTGGCGTCGGTCACGTTGGGGGTGTAACGCTTGAGCAGCAGACCGTAGCCCAGATCCTGCTTCACTTCGTCGAAGCGGGCGCGGGTATCGTCGGACTTGTCACCTGATTGCAGCTTGGTCAGCAGGTCGTAGGCGGTCATGCCGTTGCGCACGCGCAGCTCATGCTCGCTCTTGAGATCCTTGAGACCAGTCACCTGACCGTCGAGGGAACGGGTGGCGATGATGCCGAGGGCATAGGGGATCTTGATAGCGTAGTCGGTGCGCATCTCCTCCTGGTTCGGGATCCCGAACAGGGTAAAGGATGCCGGAGCCGGCTCCGTGTTCCACTCGGCCTCGATGGCCGCCAGTTTCACCTTCTGCACTTCCCCGGTCTCGTAGCCGGACTCGTCACCCAGCACCAGCACGGAGAGGATGGAGGCCATGCCGAACGCGGCTGCGATGGCGAAGGAGCGACGAGCGAACGCCACATCACGATTCTTCAGCAGGTAATAGGAGGAGATCCCGAGCACGAACATGGCGCCCGTGGTATAGCCTGCCGCCACGGTGTGGACGAACTTGACCTGTGCAACCGGGTTGAACACCAGGTCGGCGAAGCTCACCATCTCCATGCGCATGGATTCGAAGTTGAACTCGGCACCCACCGGGTTCTGCATCCAGCCGTTGGCGACCAGGATCCACAGTGCGGAGAGGTTGGTCCCGAGCGCCATCAGCCAGGTAGCCGCCAGGTGCTGGCGCTTGCTGAGACGATCCCAACCGAAGAAGAACATACCGACGAAGGTGGACTCCAGGAAGAAGGCCATCAAGCCTTCGATGGCCAGCGGGGCCCCGAAGATGTCGCCGACATAGTGGGAGTAGTAAGCCCAGTTGGTACCGAACTGAAACTCCATGGTGAGCCCGGTGGTAACCCCAAGGGCAAAGTTGATACCGAACAACTTGCCCCAGAACTTGGTCATGTCCCGGTACACTGTGTTGTTGGTCATCACATAGACAGACTCCATGATCGCCAGGATGAAGGCCATCCCCAGCGTCAAGGGTACAAACAGGAAGTGATAAAGGGCCGTCGCAGCAAATTGGAACCGCGATAGGTCTACCACATGCTCAGCAATCATGATGTTTCCTCACCGATTATTGGCACGGCTATTTTAAGTTTTAAGGACAAAGCTTCCATTGGAAGTCCCCGAACGGTCGGTCACCCCTCGCGGACTGACCGGATTCGACTGCCACCACATTAACAACAAGGCAATATACAGGAACAAAAAAAGCTAATGTTTAACATCTAATAAACAATAACCAGGGTTCTATTCCCGCCTATAATGATCGCTGTTTTATATCACCTTTATTTGATTGAAATCAATGTAAAACCACCCTCAATACATGTTTTTTCAAGGTAACTTATAGGGCTTTTCCCATTAATTATGGGAGCTTCATCACAAAAAACGACAAGTCGTAAATAATTGATTTAAATCAATTTTATGACTCACCAAAATAGTTTCAATTCTGTTAAACAAATACACAACCCCGGGAATAAAGCCTTCGCATCTCGATTATTTCAACAAATGGCCAGGCTCATCCAAAAATCAATTTAAACCCAGTAAAAACACATGTTTATGCGGATTGACACCCCCACCAAAACCATTAGTTTATCTAATCAAAAGCCCATAGATTTTCTTGTTTGCCCCACCCGGAAAGAGCTCCTACAATGCGCCTCGCAGTGAGGGCATACCTCTGAATACAGGCCGGTCATTCCGGGTTCCCGGTACGTATTCGATGAACATTTCGAACCTGTTTGTTGGGATTAATGATGAAAAAGTTTGTTGCCAAGACCATCCGTTACTACAAGCTTTCTTTCGTTCAACTCTATCAAATGAACCGACTCTGAAGCCTCGCGACGGCTCCTCTGTTTTTTCCCGACCGGTCTGCAGACGCTCTCACTGTCTGTGAACATCCATCCTGAATTGTCTTTGCCCACCGCCTGTGCCGTGGGCTTTTTTTTGCCCGCAAAACAAAAAGCCGCCTCAAGGGCGGCTTTTTGGTTCATATCGCAACGTCTACTGATCTGTCGGTCGTTCCAGGCCAAAGTGCGCGTAGGCTCTCTGAGTTGCGATCCGCCCTCTGGGTGTACGTTGCAGATAGCCTTGCTGGATCAGATAAGGTTCCAGCACGTCTTCTATGGTGTCCTTCTCCTCACCGATGGCGGCGGCCAGGTTGTCGAGCCCGACTGGCCCCCCCATAAACTTGTCGATGACGGCCAACAATAGCTTGCGATCCATGAAGTCGAAGCCTTCATTGTCCACGTCCAGCATGTCCATGGCACGGGCCGAAATGGGTCCGTCAATTCGCCCGTCAGACTTCACCTGGGCAAAATCCCGTACCCGCCTTAACAAACGGTTAGCAATCCGCGGTGTCCCCCGGGAGCGACGGGCTACCTCGAGAGCGCCGTCTTCCGTCATGTCGAGCCCGAGGCAGCGGGCGCTGCGAGAGACGATGTCGGTCAGGTCCTTGACGTTGTAAAACTCGAGGCGCTGCACGATGCCAAACCGGTCCCGCAGGGGGCTTGTGAGGGAGCCGGCCCGGGTGGTGGCACCGATCAGGGTGAAGGGAGGGAGATCGAGCTTGATGGAGCGGGCGGCGGGCCCCTCCCCTATCATGATGTCGAGCTGGTAGTCCTCCATGGCCGGGTAGAGCACCTCCTCCACCACCGGGCTGAGACGGTGGATCTCGTCGATGAAGAGCACATCGTTCGGTTCCAGGTTGGTGAGGAGTGCCGCCAGATCGCCGGCCTTCTCCAGCACGGGGCCCGAGGTGGTCTTGATGTTGACCCCCATCTCGTTGGCGACGATGTTGGCCAGCGTGGTCTTGCCAAGGCCGGGAGGCCCGAAGATCAGCAGATGATCGAGGGCCTCCCCGCGCTGGCGGGCGGCCTCGATGAAGATCTCCATCTGATCGCAGACGTGATCCTGTCCGGTGTAATCGGCCAGCTTTCTGGGCCGGATGGCCCGATCGATGATCTCGTCCTCACGGGCGGCACCGGCCGAGATGAGGCGATCCGCTTCAATCATTGTCTACCTCACACCAGGCTGCGCAGGGATTCACGAATGATCTCCTCTACCGACATGCCGTCGGCGGCCACCTTGCTGACGATCTGGCTGGCCTGCTGCGGCTTGTAGCCGAGGGCCACCAGTGCACTGGCCGCCTCCTCGCTCGCATCCGGGGCGCGCAGCGGGCTCTCTTTCGCGGGCAGGGTGATTTCGGCCGGGGAGAAGAGATCGTGGCTGACCCAGCCCTTGAGGCGGTCTTTCATCTCCACCACCAGGCGCTCGGCGGTCTTCTTGCCCACGCCGGGCAACTTGACCAGGGAGCTTATCTCCTCGCGCTCGACGCTCATCACAAACTGGGTGGCCGTCATGCCGGAGAGAATGGCCAGGGCCAGCTTGGGGCCGACCCCGTTGGTCTTGATCAGCTCGCGAAACAGCGCCCGCTCCTGCTTGTGGTTGAAGCCGTAGAGTAGCTGGGCATCTTCACGCACCACGAAGTGGGTGTGAATGACGGCCTCCTTCCCGAGTTCGGGCAGATCATAGAAGCAGCTCATGGGCATATGAACCTCATATCCCACCCCTCCGACTTCCAGCAACACCTCGGGGGGTTGCTTCTCGATGATGACGCCTCTCAAGCGACCGATCATGTTCTTTTCCTCGCCACGCAGACTCTCGCAAATTAGGTCATAGCATAAAGAATAACTGGATAAGTATCCAGCATAGGTCCATGCAGATCATGGGATGACCAGCTCTTCATACCCGGCCATTTCCCTCGTTCAGAACACAGTCTGTCACTTTATTTTCCATCGGGGATGGCACATCTTCGTCATTGATTGAACACTGAAATGGTCTTGTTCGGCACCAGGTAAGGCTTGAATCATGAAAATCGTCACCACATCCAACCTCGGACTCACCATTCTGCTCGGCGGCACCCTGGGCATGGGGGCGATCGGCTGGTATGGCAGCCAGCGGCTGGCTGATCTGCTCTCCTACGTCCTGGGTGCCGCCTGGCAGACGGCAGATGGTGCCATGGAGGGCTCCATCGAACTCGGCAACCAGTCGATCTATATCCAGAAGATGCTCTCGGGGATCCCCCTCGACGCACCGGAGCTGCAACGGGCAAAAGAGGCGGCCAGCGACGCTTTGCGCCGGGTGGAGCAAGGCGGGCTCATCGATACGGCAGCCATCACCACGCTGAAGCAGCATGAGCAGACCTATCAGTAAGAGCAGGCACAGCTGCTGACTCTCTATCGCACCTTCACGAGCGCCGATGAGGCGCTGCGTGCCAGTTCTGAACGCATGTCACGCCTCTCGACCAGGCTGGAGGTGATCGGTGACGAGGCCGTCGAGAGCCTCACCCGCTCACCGGATCAGGCCATCAGCTGGAACGGCGGCCTCGCGACCCGCTGGCAGGCGGCCGATGGCGGCATGGAGGCCAACATCGGATTCCTGCGCCAGCTCTATGCGCTGGAGAAGATGCAGAGCGAAGGCCTCACTCCTGCCATCCAGGCCGAGCTGGCACAAGCCACCCGCTTCTATCAGGACGCGGTTGACGGCATGCTGGCAACCGGCCAGTTCGATGTGCCCGGCGACGGGGAGTTTGCAGGCCAAATGCTCTCCACCCAGTATCGTGCCCTGCAAGCCGACAATGCCCGCCTGATCCGTGAATGGACCACAGCCCTGAGCGCTTATCAGAACCAGCTGGCCCGTTACGAACACAGTGCCGACCAGCTCAGGCTGGCTCTGGTCGAGGTCGAGGCCCAGGGGGACGCCACCGTCGAGGATCAGGTTCACCAGCTCAACGCCATCATCGACTACACCAGGGGACTCATCCTGGGGGGCTTGCTGCTCAGCCTGCTGATCGTCACCTGCTGCGGCTTCTGGCTGGTACGCACCATTGTTCGTCCGCTACTCCAGGTCGACAAGCGCATGCAGGACATCGCCGCCGGGGAGGGAGATCTCAATGCCCGCATCAACCTCTCACGCGACGACGAGATTGGCTCCCTGGCCGGCAGCGTGGATCGCTTCATCGAGAAGCTGCAGAAGATGATCAGCGCCACCATGGACAACAACCAGCACATCAACCAGCACGTGCACACCTCGGTCAACCGGGTCCAGGCCATCAGCCAGAACAGCCGCCAGACCGCAGCGCATGCCCAGGCGCTGCACCACGACAGCGATCAGATGGTGCAGGTGGCCACCACCATCTCGGACAACTGCAACCTGGCGGCACACAACGCCAATGAGGTGCGCCAGCTCACCACGCAAAGCAGCCAGTATGTCTCCTCCGCCACCGCCGGCATGCAGCGGGTGGTCATGGAGGTGGGTGAATGTGCCACCGCCATCAACGCCCTCAAGGAGCAGGCAGGGCAGATTGGCCAGATCATCTCCACCATCAGCAATATCTCGGAGCAGACCAACCTGCTGGCACTCAATGCCGCCATCGAAGCCGCCCGGGCGGGCGAGATGGGGCGCGGTTTTGCCATGGTGGCCGACGAGGTGCGCACCCTGGCCAATCGCACCGCCACCTCCAGTGCCGAGATAACGGACGTGATCAACAGCATCCAGCAGCAGACAGAGCAGGCCTATCTGATGATGCAACGCAACCTGAAAACCGTGGAATCGGGTATGGCGGACTCCGACAACACCAAGCAGATCCTGTTCAAGGTAGAAGAGGCCATCGATCAGCTCGCCGACATGGTGCAACAGGTGGCAGAGGCGACCAGCCAGCTCTCCCACACCTTGGGGCACACCACGGGCAAGGTTTCGGATATCAGCCTGCAGGCCCAGACGGGCGAACAGGAAGCCCAGGAGTGCCTGCAACTGGCCTCCTCCCTCCATCAGGCCAGCCAGCAGCAACAGCAGTTGCTGTCGCAATTTCGGGTCTAGTGCGGGAGGGGCAAGGCCCCCGCCCTCCCCCCAGAGCCGCTGAATTTAGCCCTTGGGCCGGGGGGCTTCGCCTGTTAAAATTCCGCACTTGAAATTTTCCAGGGCCAAGCGGCCCGAACTAGCGAAGGTCTACCGCGATGCGTACCAGCCAATATCTGCTTTCCACTCTCAAGGAAACCCCCTCCGACGCTGAAGTTGTCAGCCACCAGCTGATGCTGCGCGCCGGGATGATCCGCAAACTCGCTTCCGGCATGTACGCCTGGCTGCCGACCGGCCTGCGGGTCCTGAAGAAGATTGAAAACATCGTCCGCGAAGAGATGAACAATGCGGGTGCCGTCGAAGTGTCCATGCCGGTGGTACAGCCCGCCGAGCTGTGGCAGGAGTCCGGCCGCTGGGATGACTACGGCCCCGAGCTGTGCCGCCTGACCGACCGTCACAACCGCCCCTTCGTGCTGGGGCCGACCCACGAAGAGGTGATCACCGCGCTGGTCCGTTACGAAGTGAACAGCTACAAGCAACTGCCGCTGAATCTGTACCAGATCCAGACCAAGTTCCGCGATGAAGTGCGCCCCCGTTTCGGCGTGATGCGTGGCCGCGAATTCCTGATGAAGGATGCCTACTCCTTCCACATCGACAAGGCCTCCCTGGTCGATACCTATGAGAAGATGCACGCGGCCTACTGCACCGCCTTCACTCGCATGGGTCTGAACTTCCGCCCGGTGCAGGCCGATACCGGCTCCATCGGGGGCACCGGCTCCCACGAATTCCAGGTGCTGGCCGAGAGCGGTGAAGACTTGATCGCCTTCTCCGATACATCCGATTACGCCGCCAACATCGAGATGGCCGAAGCCCTGGCACCGGCTGGCGAGCGCGCTGCCGCAACCAAAGCCCTGACCAAGGTGGCCACCCCGGCCGTCCACACCATCGATGAAGTAGCCGCTTTCCTGAACGTGGCGCCGACCGCTATCGCCAAGACTCTGCTGGTACTGGCCGAGGAAGACGAGCACGGCAAACAGGCCGTCATCGCCCTGGTATTGCGTGGCGACCACGAGCTGAACGAAATCAAGGCTGAGAAGCTTTCTGGCGTGGCTAACCCGCTGACCTTCGCCAATGACGAGCAGATCAAAGCGGCCGCCGGTTGCGATGCAGGCTCCATCGGCCCGGTCGGCTTTGCCGGTCGCATCATCGTCGATCGCAGCGCCGCCCATCTGAGCGATTTTGTTTGCGGCGCCAACGAGACCGGTTTCCACCTGACCGGTGCCAACTGGGATCGCGACATCACCTCTTTTGAGGTTGCCGACCTGCGCAACGTGGTAGAAGGCGACCCGAGCCCGTGCGGCCAGGGCAAGCTGCTGCTCAAGCGCGGTATCGAAGTGGGCCACATCTTCCAGCTGGGTACCAAGTACTCCGAAGCGATGAAGGCGAGCGTGCTGAACGAAGGCGGCAAGTCCGTCACCATGGAGATGGGTTGCTACGGTATCGGGGTTTCCCGTCTGGTGGCTGCCGCCATCGAGCAGAACAACGACCAGTACGGCATCATCTGGCCGGACGCCATCGCCCCGTTCGAAGTGGCCATCGTGCCGATGAACATGCACAAGTCCGAGCGCGTGGCCGAGCAGGCACAGCAGTTCTACGCAGAGCTCAAAGCCGCCGGTGTGGACGTGCTGTTTGACGACCGCAAGGAGCGCCCGGGGGTGATGTTCGCCGACATGGAGCTGATCGGTGTGCCCCACGCCATCGTCATCGGTGACCGTGGTCTCGACAACGGCGTGGTGGAGTACAAGTGCCGCCGCTCCGGCGAGAAGCAGGAAGTGGCGATCAAAGAGATCGTTGCCCTGCTCAAGGCCAAGCTGGGTCGCTGATAACGCGACATACCGCCTTTCGCTTTTCATAGGAAAGCCCCGAGTGCCACGGCACTCGGGGCTTTTTATATGGCTCTCAGCCATGATGCACAAAAATGCGTCTCCAGCGTGAACCAATGAGATAACTGCATTGCCCTGTACACGGCACGGCTGATTTCCTAGACTGGCGCTCTTTACCCAGCTTGCCCGATAAGTTATGTCCATCGCCTCAGCCAATACCGTTGTCGTGCTCGACTTCGAGACCACAGGGCTTTCACCCGGACAAGGGGATAGAGCCATCGAGATCGGTGCCGTCAGAATCAAGGATGGTTATATCAGTGAGCGTTTCTCGGCATTGATGAATCCGGGCTTCAACGTGAGCAGCTTCATCGAGCAATATACCGGGATCAGCAATGCCATGCTGAAACAGGCTCCCCCCTGTAACGAGGTGATAGCGGATTTCGTCGACTTTATCGGTGATGACAATCTGGTCGCCCACAACGCCTCCTTCGACAAGCGCTTTCTGGATGCGGAAATAGAGCGATTGCCGGCGCAATACCGCGGCCAGTTCGCCTGTTCCCTGCTGCTATCAAGGCGCCTGTTTCCCGATGCCCCGGATCACAAGCTGGGTACCCTGGTGCAATACCGGAGCCTGCCCAATGACGGGGTGTTTCACCGTGCCCTGGCGGATGCCGAGGTGACGGCCCACCTCTGGCTTGCCTTGTTGGAAGAGTTGGCGTGTCGGCATGGCATCATCGACCCGGATTTTGAATGGCTGCTGACCCTTGGCAAGAAGCCAAAACAGGTGATTCCATCCTTCCTGCGGGAATATGCGACTCGGAAATAATATGTGCCGACATGCATCATCAATCATTCATGCCATGTCGGCACTGAATTTACCCGCCTTCACATCCATGATGGCCCGGCGTAAAGAGAGGCAGGCAAGCAGATAATTTAGCACTGCACATCAATGAAAAAGCGCGCCAAATGGCGCAATGCTGTTCACTTAAGCGGAGCCGCATTGCGATTTACCGGAAAACGGGTCTTTGATATCTTCACCGCCCTG
>NZ_JAPCIQ010000032.1:0-40847 GCF_027707405.1 Aeromonas sp. QDB68
GCGATTAAATCAGATCACAAACGAAGCCTTTTTTCTATCTATTTCAATTGGTTGTAGCTAAAGATCCTGTACATGAAAGGCCTCTACAACCAGATGGGCACCGAGTACAAGCGCTTGCCGCAGCTCTACCAGACCCTGTGGGGTATCTTCGCCGGGGTGAAGAACAAGCAGGATATCGAGCAATTGCGCCAAGTGCTGGTGCCCAAGATGGAGGATCTGGACGGCGAACTGGTGGATGTGAACCTCAAGGTGCGAGAAGACTTCTACGAGGCGCTCACGGCATTTGCCAGTTGTCTGAAAGTGGCGTTGCAGTCGGCCTCTTTCTTCGAGGACAGCGCCTTTAGCGAGGCGGATCGCCGTCACTACAAGGAGACGGTGAAACAGCTCTCCAGCCTGCGCCAACTGGTGCAGCAGGATGCAGGTGAGAAGATTGACTACGACGAATATGCCGAGCAGGTGAAGAAGCTGCTGGATAAGCATGTGGTCGGTGTAGAGGTCAAAGAGCCGGGTGGCGTCTACGAGGTCGGCAAGATGGGCCAGCAGCAGCCAGAGGAGTGGAACGAGAACAAGACCCGCAACGAGACCGACATCATCAAAACGCGGGTCAGCCGCATGATTGAGCAGGAGCTACGAGATGACCCTTACGCCCAGGAAGCCTTCTCCAAGCTGCTGCGACAAGCTATCGAGGAGGCAGAGAAGCTGTTCGAGCACCCGCTCAAGCAGTACATGCTGTTTCGGGAGTTCGAAGAGCAGGTGCAGGAGCGCCGCCTGAGTGACATACCTGACGCCTTTGCTGGGCATCGCCACGCTCAGGCCTACTTTGGGGTGTTCAAAAAGGTACTGCCGGAGGTGTTCGCCATTACCGACAGCCAAGTACAGGATAAGTGGATAAAGCTGGCCTTCGAGATCGATACGGTCGTGGATGCGTCTGTGGCCGAGCACTCCATCAACCCGCAGAACATCGAGGCGGGTATTCGCAAGCAACTGTTGCCACGCATGTTCCAGGAGTGCAAAGCAATCGGCAGTGGTATGGAGCAGGCCAAGAAGATCGTCGAGATGGTGGTGCAGATCACCCGAGTCGGCTTGAGCGGAGTCTGATCAGATGAATGTGCCTATTCGGGCCAAGGGCGATGCTCAGGCCCAGGCTCCAGCTCCATCCTTTAGCTTTCGCTACGGCGATGAGCGGATCGCCTTCGAGCGGGTGCAACGGAGACAGGCTAGCGGCAAGGTGCTTATCAAGGTGCATCCCGATTGCCGCGTCGTGGTCTCGGCCCCGCGTGAGGCGGCTGATGAAGCGGTTCTCGCAGCGGTCAAGCAGCGCGGACGCTGGATCTACGAACAGTTACGCGACTTTCGCCAGCAGTTGGAGCACGTCACCCCACGCCAGTACATCAGTGGGGAAAGTCACTATTACCTCGGCAAGCAGTACCTGCTCAAGGTGATCGAAGCCTCTGATTCGGTGCCGGGGGTCAAAATGCTGCGTGGCAAGTTGGAGGTGTCGGTCAGGAGCCTAGTCACTGATAGCGCAAAGAGAGCCGAGAAAGTCCAGGCACTGCTCGCTGACTGGTACAAGGCTCGTGCCAGGGAGGTGTTTGCCAGACGACTCAATGCCATGCTCGATCAGGCCATCTGGGTTACCGAGCGTCCGCCCCTGCGCATCCTGACCATGCAGACCCAGTGGGGCAGTTGTTCCCCCAATGGCCGGATCACGCTTAACCCGCATCTGGTCAAAGCGCCCCGCGAGTGTATCGATTACGTGATCCTGCACGAGCTCTGCCATATTGCCGAGCACAATCACAGCGAGCACTTTTACCGGCTGATGGGTCAGGTGATGCCCGGTTGGGAAAAGACCAAAGCGAAGCTGGATGGCATGGCTAACCGCTTGTTGACGTGAGTTATCAGCTCGTCAGTCACCCACAGCCCGGCAGGCCACCCTTGCGAATCGTGTTACGGGACACCCGCAATTGCTGGGCGATAGCCCGGATGCTCATGCCCTGACGGGCCAACACTCTGATTTCCACTGATAACTCCTGGGTCAACATGGGCGTGGCTCAAAAGCCACGATCTTGGCCCAGGTGGGTCAACTTTACTCCGGCGTTAGTGGGTCATTTTTACATCGGCGGTGACATAATCTCCGCATTATGGACTACTCTCTTGCCGACTGACGTTGATGTTATTGCAATGAAATAGGTAGGTAGGTAGGTAGGTAGGTAGGTAGGTAGGTAGGTAGGTAGGTAGGTAGGTAGGTAGGTAGGCTTGAACTAATGGAATAGATGCCGCATGCATTGCATGCGGCAACGCACGCTGGCTAACCTTTAAATTAAGGTGCTACCGACTATGCTGTGCCTGCGTAAAGTCGCTTATTGAGCCACCTGCGGCGCTATAACAACACCTCAACGGGTAGGTCCGCAAAATGCATAGGGAAGGTGCGAATAAGTCATATGGCACGAGAGCATTTACTGGTAACCCATTGATATTAAATGACTAAAATTTTCATTTTTTGTTCGTGGGATACTTGTTCGCACTTTCCTTAGTCTGGCGATGCCCATTGGTTGCAAAAAATCTAATCACCGCCATAGCTCATGCTCCTCATACTCACTCTCGATTAATGCTGGATTTACCTCCACTGCATCCTCGTCATCCTCACCTGAGTGTGACCATGTAGTGTCTGGGGTCGCAGTATCGCTTTTATCATGGCGTATAACCCGAGATGGCTGTGTTAATTGTGGTGATAACATCTCGTTGATTTTATCAACCTGCTCTTTATGTTGTTTTTCTAGGGAAGGTGCGAATAAGTCATATGGCACGAGAGCATTTACTGGTAACCCATTGATATTAAATGACTAAAATTTTCATTTTTTGTTCGTGGGATACTTGTTCGCACTTTCCCTAACTCTTGCCAGCAGGTTACGAGCGTTCAAGTACTATGTCAATACTTTTCGATCACATATCTTTATGGATGTCAATATTTATATTTACAAATATTTATAGGGGCTAATATTGACATGGGCGCATGATATGAATTGGTACTGCAACGACCCACCGTATTGAGATGGGTTGGCTCCTGCGCCCTGGCTATGGCACCAGATGTCATGCTGTCTGGGAGGGGCGCTAACCGCTACATACAGCGCTTAGCGACATATCCAGAGCTCAGGTGGCCTCTCTTCAAATGACGGTCACTAGATCCGCCGGTATCAACTCGATCTTCGCTTTCAACAGGGCAATGCTCACCCGTTTGCCGTAGCGGCCAAAGGTCAGCCCCTCCTTGCTGTGTCCTACCAGCTCCGCCACGATGTGCTCTGCCACATCCGCCTGCTGCAACTCATCAACAAAGGTGTGGCGCATGCCATAGATCGTCGGCCGCCCCTTACCGACAATGCCTGCATTGGTGAGATGGCGCTGGAACCGACACACCAGGTTGTGTGACCAGTCGGCGTCCTGGCCCGAGGGTTTATCGTCAAACAGGTACTGGTTGCCCTGGCTACGGCAGTGGCCGACATACTCTAGGAAGTGATGTCCGATCAGTGCACTGTGCAGCGGAACATCACGGTAGGCGTTGGCCGTCTTGAGCTGCTGATCTTCTTCACCCGCCTCGACCACCAGACACCAGATCCCCTCGATCTGTTTGACGTTCTGGGTCTTGAGTTGACATGCCTCAGACGGGCGCAGTCCGGCGTAGAGGCAGAGCAGCGGCACCCAGAAGTCCTGGGGCTTGAGTTTTTTGCCTTTTTGGGATTGTTTGGCTCGCAGGCTCGCAAACAGGGTGTCCAGTTGCGGGCGATGCCTGCGTACCCTGGCTTCATCTGCCCGCTTTTTCACTGGTTTCTTGCCCGCCGTTAAGCTGTCGAACGGGTTGCGGCTGCAATAGCCCAGGATCATGCACCAGCGGAAGAACTGCTTGGTGGCGGCAAGGTAATCTGATTTGGTTTTGAAGCTGATACTGTCGTTACGGAGCAGAGTGTTACGGAAGGCTTGAGCTAGGGCAGGCGTTATCTCATCGACCATGTGCCCCTTGGCCCAAGTGACGAACGCCTGAACCCGCAGTTGGAGTTGTCCGACGGATTTATGCTGGATCCCCTCACTGGCCTTACTCTCAATAAACTTCGTCAGCGCCTGTCTGAGGGGGACCCCTGTAGTAGGTGGAGAGGTATCGACGGGTTGCTTGATGGTCTGGGGAACGGACGAAAGCGCAACAGAAAGAGCATGATATTGCGGTACGGTAAAGCCCGCCGCTTTGAATGCATCGATCTCAGCTCTGATCCAGGCATGAAAACTATGGGTCGTGGCATCGGCAGGTGTCGCCGCAATGAGGGTGCGGACACGCGCCGCCAGCACCAGATTACGGTCTACGGCAACTTGACGTTCTTTGGTAAGGAGGGAAGTGCGGATAGCAAACGGCAAGCCACGGTCACGCAAAATCTTGGGCAAGGGAAGCCGAGTGTAGTAGGTGCCGGAGGCATTTTTACTCAGATACATGATTGTTCCACCCAGTTGATCCAGGAAAAAAATCACGTAAGTCTAGAAATGAAAAAACCCGTTGAAATTCAACGGGTTATATTTGGCGGTGAGGGAGGGATTCGAACCCTCGATACGTTGCCGTATACACACTTTCCAGGCGTGCTCCTTCAGCCACTCGGACACCTCACCAAATTTTTACTGCTTGAAGTGGCTTTCGGAGCACGCTGCGCGTGCATCTTGCCGACTTCGTCGGTGGGCAGCCTCTCGGATACCTCACCAAATTCTGCTCTGTGATTTAACGTGTTCAGCCAACACGGTGTTCGCTGCGCCGTTGCGCTGGAACGGGGCGTAATTTAGGGGAAAGGGCTGCCTGGGTCAACCACTTTTCCCCTTATTTTTCATAATCTTTATCGAGTGCCTATCCCTTGAACAGAATGCCGGTTTTTTAAGCCCATTCAGGGCTTGTCGAGAATGATCAGGCTGTCAGGCAGCTCGTTCTGATCCCGGGTGGCGGGGAAGGCGTCGGTCAGAATGGCGCTGGTGCGCTCCACGCACTCCAGAAACCCCTGCTCGACCTCCTTGTTGCGTACCCGAACCACGAAGTCGTCGATGATCTGCTGCCACTGGGTGTTGTCGATGTGCTGGGCGATCCCGTCGTCTACCAGGATTTCCACATAGTGCTCCGCCACCGAGACGAAGATGAGCACCCCGAGCCGGTCCCGGGTGCGGTGAAGTCCCTGCTCGACAAACTGCAGGCGGGCCATCAGGGCGGCCCGGTGACGGCGTACCTTGTTGGGAATGAGCCGCATCTTGATGGGTGTCCAGTGGAACAGCAGGCTCAGCAGCAACCAGACCGACCACTGCACCAGCAGGATCTCGTACCAGCCAAGCCAGAAGCCGAGCTGGAAGACCAGCAGGGGGGTGAGCATGGCCAGCAGGGCGGCCCACAGGGTCGGAATATAGCGATAGCCATCGCTGGCCGGGGCCAGCACGGTGACCAGTTCGGCATCCGTGGCCTGCTCGGCCTGTCGAACCCTGGCCTGCAAGGTGTGGAAAAACTGTTTCGAAATCATCTTGTTGTCTCTTTTTCCCTGATTACCAACCGCCAGATGCACCGCCGCCGCCAAAGCTGCCGCCGCCACCACTGAAACCGCCACCACCACCGCCAGTGCGGCCGCCAAAGGAGCCGGCACCGAATCCACCGGCCATGTAGGCGGCCCGGCGACGTCCTCCCGGCCCACCGCCGCCACCGCGCAGGTTGTGCAGCACGATCATCGCAATCACCACCAGGATGAAGAGCCAGGGACCTCCCTGCTTGTCGGCCTTGCTGGTGTTGTCCACGGGCTGATACTCCCCGGCCAGGGCCTGCATGATGCCCTGGCTGCCGGCGAGGATGCCGGCCACCATGTCACCGCGCTTGAAGGCGGGCAGGATCCGGGTCTGGATGATATTGGCGGCGATGGCGTCGGGCAGGGCACCTTCCAGGCCATAACCCACCTCGATGCGCACCTTGCGCTCGTCCTGGGCGATGATCAGCAGAACGCCGTTGTTCTTGCCTTTTTGGCCGATGCCCCAGTGGCGACCGAGCTGGTAGCCGTACTCTTCGATGGTATCCCCCGCCAGCGTGTCGATGGAGACCACCACCAGCTGGACGCCGCTGCGCTTCTCGAAGACGGCCAGTTGCTGTGCGAGCTGGTGGGCCTGCTTGCGGGACATCAGATTGGCCTCGTCCACCACCCGCCCGGTCAGGGCCGGGAAATCGGGGGCGGCATGCAGCGCCGTTGCACAGAGCAGCAGACAGAGCGCCAGCCAGCGTCTCATCACGTTCATTGGAAGCTGACCTTGGGCGCCTCATCGGCACCGGGTTTGGCGCTGAAGGTGGGTTTGGCTTCCAGATCGGAGTAGAGCAGCTTGGACCAGATGACCCCGGGGAAGGTACGGATCTCGGTATTGAACTGGCGTACTGCTTCGATGTAATCCTGTCTGGCCACCGCGATGCGATTCTCGGTGCCTTCCAGCTGGGCCTGCAGGGTCAGGAACTGCTGATCGGCCTTCAGATCCGGGTAGCGTTCGACCACCACCATCAGCCGGGAGAGGGCGCTGGAGAGCTGCTCCTGCGCCGCCTCGAACGCCTTGAGCTGGGAGGGGTCACTCACCTGCACGCTGCCGACTCGGGCACGGGCATCGGTGACAGCCTTGAGGGTCTCCTGCTCGTGGCTGGCGTACCCCTTGACGGTGGCCACCAGGTTGGGAATGAGATCGGCCCTGCGCTGGTACTGGTTCTCGACCTGTCCCCAGCTCGCCTTGACCTGCTCATCCAGGGTCGGAATGGTGTTCATGCCGCAGCCGGTCAAACCCAGCAGCAGGGTTAGGGTCAGCAGGGCACGGGTACCACGCTGCCAGAGTGAAGTGGCCATCTTGTTGTTCTCCATTGATATTTCTCTCGGAAATAGGTTCACCATAACAGCTTGTGGTCAGCCCTCACAACGCCTGGGTAACAGGGGGGCGCGGTAGCTCATCGACACCTTGGGCAACTGGGGTTTGTCCTTGAGCCAGGAGGCCAGCTCCTCCCCACAGCCATTGCCAGGGGGAATGGGAGCCTGGGGCTGGCAGTCCGGACTGTTTGCCGGGCAGCGCAGGCGCACGTGAAAGTGGCTGAAGTGGCCGACCCAGGGGCGCAGCTTGGCGACCCAGGCTTCACCGGGTGCCTGTTTGCACACCTCGGCCTTGATGACGGGGTTGACGAAGATGCGCGCCACCTCGGGGCGATCAGCCGCAAGGCGCAGCAGATTGAGCTGCCTGGGGCCGAATCGGCCGGGCAGCATCCGGTAGCTGGGTTCATCGATCAGCGCCCACTCCCTGGGGGCATCCTGCTCCCAGCGGCTGATGGGCCTGTCAGCCATCCTGAACCAGATGTCGGCATCCAGGCCGGTCTGGTGGCTGCGATGACCTGAGGTAAAGGGCCCCCCGTGCATCATGGCGAGGTCGGCGATATAGAGATCCGGCATGCCGGCCAGTCTGGTCTGGTTGGCCAGATGCTGCAGGTAATGGATGAGGTCGGGGTGACCGTAATAGCGCAGCCGTTTGGTGCGGATCACCTGATAACCTGGGCCTTCGAGGGGCAGGGCCACGGCATTTTTCAGGCAGCCAGCGGAGTAGCCGCCGATGGCCTCGGCATAGAGTGTGCTCGCGGACAAGAGCAGGGCGGTGGCGAACATGGGACTCCCGGGATGGCGCCCAGTGCGGGCTCAGACAGCCCCAAGCATACCAAGAGTGGCGGCTGGCCGTCATCCGTGTCGCGGTGGCGGTTGCATCGCGGCGCGTCGCTCGCGCACAATGCGCGGCAACGCAGCGACGGCAAGGCCGTTCGCATCACAGAAGGAGAAGAGAAGATGAGAGTCAGTGAGCTGGCAGCGCAAGAGAACGTGCGCTGGCTGATGCCCCCGGCCCGGCGGTTTTACGGGGTGATGATCTGCCTGTTGCTGGCGAGTCTCGCCACTGTGGTGGCCGCCCTCTGGCTGGGATATCCCGACATGGGCCTGCTGCCCTGGGTCGGGGTGGTCTTTGGCGGTATCGTGCTGGTGATGATGGTGTTGCCGCGCAGCTGGCAGCGCTGGCGTCTGGCGGAGCTTGCCTGGGATGAACGCCATCTCTATCTGCTCAATGGCGGCGAAGACCGGGCCTTGGCGCTGCCCAGAGCCGTGCTGGTGGGCATGGAGCGGGATCGCAAGGTGGGACACGATGGCCAGTGGCTCGATTTCAGCCTGGATCTCGGGCTGGATGAGGTGACTCTGGCGACGGCCACCAGCCTGCTCGGGTTGTCCCGGGAAGGGACTCACGAAGTGGCCCCCGGGGTCTATCGATTCGGGTTCAAACGTGCCTGGCATGGGCGTCGTGCCCTCGGCACATTGCTGGCCGAGCTGCACCCGCTCTGACTATTTTCTCGACAATTCATCCCAATGCTCAGATACTGCCTCTGATTCGATTTGATCTTTCCTGCTCCGATAGCCCAAGAGATCAAGGACTTGGGATACGAAGCTGGAAGTGCCATGGCATGATGCCGTGGCTGGTCCGGCAGGGGGGTTGTGCCCTTACTCCCAGGTCGGTGGATGCATAGATAAGGCACCTTGAATCGAGAGTGGATGGCATGAAGATTTACGTAGGTAATCTGTCGTACCGGATGACGGCCGACGAACTGACAACCGTGTTCAGCCAATTTGGGCAGGTAGACAAGGTCGATATCATCATCGACCGCGATACCGGTCAGTCCAAGGGGTTTGGTTTCATTGAAATGCCGGTCAATGGTGAGGCCGAGAAGGCCATCGCCGAGTTGCACGGCACCGAGGTCGGCGGCCGCACCATCACGGTCAATCAGGCCAAACCGAAGACGGATGCACCCCGTGGTCGCCCCCAGCGCCATCGTTGAATCGTCTCGATAACGGAAAACGGCATGGAATCCTCCATGCCGTTTTTGTTTTCAGGGTCTGGTGCAGACTCAGGGAACGTCATAACCCAGAGCGGCCTTGCGGATGCGGAACCACTGCTGGCGAGTGAGCTCAATGGACTCGGCTGCCACGGCGGCGGCGATCCGCTCCCGTTTGCCGGAGCCGATGAGGGGCAGCGGCTGACTCGGCAGCATCATCACCCAGGCGTAGACCACCTGCTCCAGACAGTCGGCGCCCACCTCCTGGCGGATCTGCTCGAGTTCCGCCCGCAGCGGGGCATATTCGGGGGCATGGAACAGCCGCCCGCCGCCAAGGCAGGACCAGGCCATGGGCTTGATGCGCAGTTGCTGGCATTGATCCAGGGCACCATCCAGCGTCCCCTCCTGATGGAGCGGGGAGATCTCCAGCTGGTTGGTGACCAGGGGGAAGGGCAGGCGGGATTGCAGCAGGGCGAACTGGTGGGGCGTGAAGTTGGAGACCCCGGCGTGCTTGATCTTGCCTGCCTGCTTGAGGGTGATGAAGGCGTCGGCCACCTCGTCGGCGTTCATCAAGGGGTCGGGGCGATGGATCAGCAACAGATCCAGATGATCGGTGCCGAGCTTTTGCAAGGAGGCTTCGGCACTGGCGACGATGTGTCCCTTGCCGGTGTTGTAGTGATTCAGGGCGTGGGCCGGATTGGCGGTGAGGGCGATGCCGCACTTGCTGACGATCTCCATGCGATCGCGCAGGGAGGGCTCCAGGCGCAGGGCATGGCCGAAGGCCTCCTCGCACTGGTAGCCACCGTAGATGTCGGCGTGATCGATGGTGGTGACCCCGAGATCAAGGTGATATTTCATCAGGTCCAGTAGGGTGGCGGGGGAGAGCTGCCACTCCATCAGGCGCCAGTAGCCCATGATGAGGCGGGAAAAGGTGGGGCCTTGCTCATGCAGGGCCAGACGGGATACGGACATGGTGACTCCTCTGGAGATAACAATGCGAAAAGAAAGGGGCAAAATCATGTGCAGCATCTTGGTCTCTTCCGGCGGACAAGGCAATAATGCCCCCTTCGCGAATTCGAACTATGGTTCTGACTCCGACGGGTCAAGATCCCGGTGTCAGTGAGAGGAGAAGGGGTGATGGAAGGATTTGCCGCCAGGCTGCAAAGTCTGATCGGGGAGGGGAGCGTGAGCGCTTTTGCCCGCAAGGTGGGGTTGAGTGAAGCCCTGATCCGCAAGTATCTGAAAGGGGCCGAGCCCGGCCTTGGCAAGGCGAACCAGATTGCCATGGGGGCCAACTGCTCGCTGGAGTGGCTCGCCACCGGTTGCGGGTATCTCTATCGTCAGGCCGAGGTGGTGGACAGGGACGCCCTGTCGGCGGCGGGGGCGCTGGTGCAGGAGACCCGTCCGGGAAAACCCATGCCGGACGAGGAGCAACTGGTGACCCTGCTCGCCTATTACCAGTTCCTGCGCAGCCACAAGCAGGCGGACGGTTTTCTGGACCTGGCCCGGGCGCGGGAGTTTGGGCGCCATCTGGCCGAGGCCTGAGCCTGACGGGTGCTCCCGGCAGTCCGCCATTCTTCTGATACCCTCTAAACAGTGATCAAATCCAAGGACACGCAGATGAGCTATCTGATCTTGGGCAGTGGCGGGTTGGGCAGTGCGCTGGCACGGGAGCTGGCCAGACGGGGCGAAGAGTGGTTGCTGGCGGGCAGGCAACTGCCTAGGGGGCTGGATCCCGCCTGCTACTTTCCGCTGCAGGAGGTGGACCCGCTCTCCTTCGAGGCCCTCTTTACCCTCTATGACAGCACCACACTGCCGATGGTGGTGATCAACACCATAGGCCTGCTCCATGATCTTGCCCACATGCCGGAGCGGCGGGTGGAGGAGGTGACCCCCCAATGGCTCGAAGAGAGTCTGCTGGCCAATGCCTGGCCCCACCTGGCCCTTGGTGCCAACCTCAGCCGGCGCATGATGCCCCAGAGCACGCTCTGGCTCTGCAGCCTCTCGGATCGGGCGGGAAGCCTGGAGGAGGGGGGCCAGGAGGCCATGTGCCACTACAGCTACCGCATGAGCAAGGCCGCCCTCAACATGGGATCCCGGATCCTGGCGGGTGAGTGGGCCGGACGTTTTCCCGGCGCCGGTGTCATCACCGTGCATCCCGGCCTCATGAATACCCCCATGCAGCAACCTTTTCTTCAGGAGACGGATCCCGCTTTGCTGCAGGACCCCGCCGAGGTCGCCGTCCGCCTGCTGGATCTGATGGCCACACTGACGCCGGCGCACTCGGGCCGTTTCGTGGATCTGCAGGGTCAGTCGCTGCCCTGGTGAGCCGCCGGGCTCACATTCCCGCTTGCCGTTTCTTGCCAGCCGGGTGTCGGCTGGTTAATGTCATCGTCCTGCATCAGGAGGATGACATGCGCTATATCGATTTACGAAGTGATACCGTGACCCAACCCACGGAAGCCATGCGCCAGAGCATGCTGCATGCCGAGGTGGGAGACGATGTCTATGGGGAAGATCCCAGCATCAATGCGCTGGAGCGCCGCGGCGCCGAACTGCTTGGCAAGGAGGCGGCCCTGTTCGTGCCCTCCGGCACCATGTCCAACCTGCTGGCCATGATGAGTCACTGTCAGCGTGGGGAAGGGGCCGTGCTGGGGGCGGCCTCCCACATCTATCGCTACGAGGCCCAGGGCTCTGCCGTGCTGGGCTCGGTGGCCCTGCAATCCGTCCCCATGCAGGCGGACGGCACCCTGGCCATCGAGGATGTGCGGGGGGCCATCGCTCCCGATGATCCCCATTTCGTCCAGACGCGCCTCGTCTGCCTGGAAAATACCCATAACGGCAAGGTGCTGCCATTGACCTACCTGCGCGCCATGCGCGAATTCGTCGACGAGAAGGGGCTGAAGCTGCACCTGGACGGGGCTCGCCTCTTCAATGCGGTGGTGGCGAGCGGGGAACCGGTGGCCGCCATCGCGGCGCATTTTGACAGCATCTCCGTCTGCCTCTCCAAGGGACTGGGAGCACCGGTGGGTTCCCTGCTGGTGGGATCGGCTGCGTTCATCGCCCGCGCCAGACGGCTGCGCAAGATGCTGGGGGGCGGCATGCGCCAGGGAGGGATCCTGGCCCAGGCCGCCCTGTTCGCGCTGGATCAGCACGTTGCCCGGCTGGCGGATGATCATCGCCGCGCCAGGCGTCTGGCAGAGGGGCTGGCCGCGTTGCCAGGCATCACACTCAACATGGGTGAGGTGCAGACCAACATGGTATTCCTGCGCCTGACCCAGGGAGATCCCGCCACCTTGCTGGGTTTCATGAAGGAGCGCGGCATTCTCTTCTCCGGCTACGGGGAGCTCAGGCTGGTGACCCACCTGCAGATCACCGACGATGACATCGACGAGGTGATCGACGCCTTCACCGAGTACCTGAGTGGCTGACGCCATTCCCCATCGCAACAACAAGGGCGCCATCGGGCGCCCTTGTTGTCATGGCAGGGTCGGTCATCCCTGGCGCTGGCCGGTGATCAGCATGGCCTCGTCGGTGGCGTCATAGATCATGATGGCCAGGTGGGTGACCTCTCCGGCGAAGTCGGCCAGCGGCACCAGGGTCAGGTTCTGGTACATGTAGGGGGCCGATCCCGTGATGGGGCGGTAGTTGGAGAAGCGCAACAGGTAGGGGCGCTGCTCCCAGGTGCTGAAGGCACGGTTGTTGAGTTTGAACACCATGTTGGCCTTGCGCTCGAACCAGGCCTTGTCCACATCGGGGAAGAGCGAGAACAGCCCTTGATCGCGCACCTCGCCTGCCAACCGGCCGCTGTGACTCTCCATGAAGCCGTTCCACACCTGGATCCGGTACTCCCTGTCGAGCACGACCAGCCCCACGTCCAGATTCTGGACGATGTTCATCAGCCAATGAAATTCCCGAATGTCCATGGGTCACTCCTGGTGGTTGCTGCCGCGGGGCAGTCAGAGCATGTGCATGATCTTGTTGTTCATGGTGGCGATGGAATCTTCGGTAAACAGCAGCAAGAGATCGCACTGCACCGCATAGCCCTGCACCCGATAGTTGATCTCGATGGCCAGAGTGCGGCGCCAGCGGCTCTGGTTGGTCCGAATGAGATCCTGAATGGGCCTGTGCTGGCCCAGCACCACGGGGTGACCTTGGCTAAAAGGGGTGTCGAGCTGGTTGGCGTAGCCGCGCAGGAAGGCGCCGATCAGCACGTTGGCGGTGTCCATTAGCAGTTCCAGCTCGGCGCCGTGATCCAGCTCCCCCTGATGGTTCATCAGGCGGGCCAGGTCCTGGAAGCTGGCATCGTGGAACAGCAGCAGGGCCTCCCCAGCGATCCCGGCCCCGATGAAGCCCTGGCAGACCGCAGAGAGCGTCTCCGACTCGGCGGCGGCCGAGAGTGCCATGTGCAGCTCGGAGACCTCCAGCACGTTGACGTTGGGGATGGGGAGCAGCACGAAGGCGCCGAGCAGGCGGGCCAGCAGATCCGCCCCCTGGCCCATGGCGACGTTGGCCAGCTCCTGATAGACATCCCGCAGCTCGGGGGTGAACTGGATGCTGCTCTGGGCAGCCTGGTGGCTGGCGACGGGCTGGTGCTGGATGGCCGTCACCTGGGTGGCTGATTGCCACAGACCGTGGCGCTTGAGCAAGGCAAGGAGGGTGTCCGGGGAAGCCGGCTTCTTGATGAAATCGAGGGCGCCAAGAGCCATGACACGCTCATGGGCTTCCGGCTGGATGTCGCCGGAAACCACGATCACCTTGCTGCGCACCCCCTCTCGCTTGAGGGTCTCGAGCACGCCATAACCGTCCATCTCCGGCATGGTGAGATCGAGAAAGATCAGGTCCCCGTGCCCCATCAGGATCTGCTCGACCCCTTCCAGTCCGTCCGCGGCCTGGTGCAAGGTGACACCCCAATCGGCGGGCAGGGCGCGCACCAGCTGCTTGCGCGCGAACCCGGAGTCATCACATATCAATACATTCATAGTGTTAGCCGACCTGTGCAACGAGGATTGCGCTAAGTGTGGGTCATCAGCCGTCAGATGCAACGGGCAGCGGCTGCGCCGGTGAAAATTGATCGTTCTGCTGGCAGGTACGATAGCGCTCGGAGTGCTTCTCGACGAAATCGGCGAACATCTTAACACGCAACGGGGTGAACCGGGGCTGGCAATGGAGCATGTAGAAGGGACGTTTTCCCGACTGCCAGTCAGGCAGGACGGGGACGAGCTGACCATCTTGCAGGAAGGAGTGCACATAGTGCTGCGGGGCGTTGACGATGCCGAGGTGGCGCTGGGCTGCCCGTACGGCGGCCTGGGTCTGGTCGATGCAAAGGCGGGGAGTGCGCTTGATGCAGATCGTCTGTTCGTCCCGCCCGCTCAGTTGCCAGTGCTGGTGGGGCCAGCAGTAGATGAGATCGTGCTCTTCCAGCTGGGTCGGGTGGGAGGGCACACCCATCTTCTCCAGATAGAGGGGGGAGGCGAACAGACCGTACTGGATGTGACCCAGACAGAGGGCGTTGGGCAGGGTCTGGGGGAGCTCGCCGTTGAAAAAGACCAGGTCCCTGTCCTGATCCGCCTGGAGGGCATGATCGTTGGATTGGCGGATGTCGAATTGTACCCCGGGATAGCGCAGGCCGAAGTCCACCAGCATGTCGACCAGGATGGTGTTGGAGAGGGCGATGGGGGCCGCGAGGCGGATGAGGCCGCTGATGTCCGTCTCCTCACCCCGGATTTCGCCGGTGGCCTGCTCTATCTCTGCCAGGGGGGTACAGAGGCGCTCGTAATAGCGCAGCCCTTCGTCCGTGAGACGCAGCTTGCGGGTGGATCTGTGCAGCAGGCTGCATCCGAGCTGCTCTTCCAGTTGGGAGATACGTCGACTGATGGTGCCGGTCGGCATGCCCAGCGCAGCGGCGGCGTGGGAGAAACCGCCCTCTTGCACCACCTTGACGAACAGATAGAACTCTTCGATGTACTTCATAGCGGTTTTAGGGGGTGTTCTGGCTGTAACAAGCCAGTGACCTTATGAAGAGTCACCGGGCTTGGCAAGCGCAATCCGGCGTTTAATTGATCTGGATTAGATTCGACTCGCGCTGGTATTGCTGGAGCAGATGGACGAAATCTTCAGGGGATCTGTCCAGGCTGTTGTCGGGCACCAGCAGATCGTACCCCAACAGATCACGCAGCCGTGCCATGCGGTTGCCGAGCATGGCGATCACCCCCTCATAGCGCTGGCCGGAGGGTGAGCAGAAGCGGCTCTCCTCCAGCAGTCCCTCTCCCAGGAGCCCACTGCCGCACCCTCCGGTCGGGCAGTCGGAGCGCTCGCTTCGCATGGCCTGCATCAGCACGGCGCGCTGCTCGGTCAGCAGACGGACGGCGAGCCGGGGTGTGATCAGCGTCAAAAAAGCGTCGTAATCCTTTATTTTCAAGCCGATGTAGGGCAGCTCCACCAGATCCCACCCCAAATGGATACGTGGTTGGTCAATTCGCTGAATATTTCTCCATTTCAGGATCCAGCCGCCGTACTTGTGATGGTATTGCAGGCAGTCCTGACACAAAGAGAGACTAAAATGAGGCTCGCCCAGTTTCCAAACCCCGACAAGAATTGTCATCAGGCCCGCCAGGAGGAGGGAAATGGCGGGGATTAGTAGTTGTTCACGAAGAAAAAAAGTATAAAAATCATAGCAATGGTTATCACCATGCCCAACAATACCAGTGTGAGTCCATTTCTTCGTACCATGGGGATCACATGTAGCGTTTTCATATGATTTCGGCCTTTTTTCATCCGTTTGTTATCCGATTATGGGCCGGAACTGATTTTGTACCAGCGTGAATACTCCTGTCAGGGGGCGCAAGCGACTGGTTCGACCATGAGCTTTCAGCATGAATCATCACTCAACATGAATACGCTAGACGAACGCCTGCTCACCGTGATGGATGTCCTCCACACGCCGGTCTGGGTCTATGACATCCAGCGTCATCATATTTACTGGGCCAACGATGCTGCCCTCGGGCTCTGGGAGGCGAGCTCCCTGGCCGAGCTGAAGTCCCGGGATTTCTCCGCCGACATGGCCGCCGCCATCGATCTGCTGCTGCAGCGCTATCTAGGCGATTTCCAGCAGGAGCGCAGTTACAACGAGTGGTGGACCCTCTCGCCCAAGGGGGTCAAGAAGCAGGTCTATCTGCGTCTTTCCGGGATCCAGCTTGCCGGAAGGCAGATGATGATGGCGGAAGCGGTCATCGATGCCGACACCCTCTATCAGGAGTCCTCCCTCGCCACCGGCGACACCCTGGCCTGTCTCTTTGACAACGAGGGGCGCCTCGAGAGCGGCAACCATCACTTCGACATGTGCTTTGGCACCGGCATTCTGACGCTGCCCCAGATCTTCTCCGGTGCGGACGAGGCCTTCTATCGTCGCCTCTCCCGTCTGGACGAAGTAGTGGCCGAAGGGGAGTGCCGCACCCAGAAGGGGATGCGCTGGTTCCAGTACCAGTTTCGCCATATCCAGCAGGGGGCACGGATCCTGCTGACCATGCGGGACATCACGGATCGCAAGCTCGAAGAGCTGGAGCATCGCCACCTGGCCTGGCACGACTCCCTCACCGGGCTGCTCAACCGCTACGGCCTGATGAAATCCCTGGAAGCCTATTGCGGCCTCGGGGGGCGCTTTGCCCTGGTGTTCATGGATCTGGACAACTTCAAGCTGGTCAATGACAACTACGGCCACAAGGCCGGGGATCGCCTGCTGGAGCGGGTCGCCGGACGGCTCAAGCAGATCTGCCCGCGGGACGTGGAGCTGGCGCGCCTTGGCGGGGACGAGTTCACCGCCCTGGTGCCCCTCAACCAGGCGAGCGATCGGGCCCAGGAGGTGGCGGATCTCATGCTCTCCCAGATGAGCAAGCCACTGCAGCTGAGCGGTGTCCCCGAGGTCACCATCGGCGGCAGCATCGGCATCGCCATCTACCCGGACGACGCCGATGATGGCGACAACCTCATCACCCGTGCCGACATGGCCATGTACCAGGCCAAGCAGATGGGGCGGCTTCGCTGGCAGCGCTTCACCCCCAGCATGCAGCAGAGCCTGCATCGCAAGCTGACCCTCAAGCAGTTCCTGGCCAAGGCCGTCGGTCGGGGGGAGCTCAGCCTGCGCTATCAGCCCCAGGTGGATGTGGCGCAAGGTCGGGTCATCGGTTTCGAGGCCCTGGTACGCTGGTACAATCCCGTGCTCGGCCATGTGTCGCCGGCGGAGTTCATTCCGCTGGCCGAAGAGATGGGGCTCATCCGGGAAATTGGAAGCTGGGTGCTTTCCACCGCATTGGCCCAGATGGGGGAGTGGCAGCGACAGGACGGGGTGAGGGTGCCGGTGTCGGTGAATCTCTCGGGCTTCCAGCTCTCTGCCAGTTTGCCGGAGCTGGTGGCCCAACTGCTCGAGGCATTCTCGGTGGAGGCGGCGCTGCTGACCCTGGAGCTGACCGAGACGGTGCTGATGCTCGACATGAAGGGGGGCATCGAGATCCTCGACGCCCTGAGCGAGCAGGGGATCAAGATCGCCATCGACGACTTCGGGACGGGCTACTCGTCGCTTGCCTACCTCAACCGGTTGCCGATCGACACCATCAAGCTGGACCGCTCCTTCGTGGTGGGGCTCAACCTGCCGGTGATCCGGGCGACGGTGGCCATGGCCACCAGTCTGGGGCTCGGGATCCTGGCGGAAGGGGTGGAGGAGGAGCACGAGCTCGCGGCCCTGCAGACCCAGGGTTGCCACGTCTTCCAGGGATTCCTGTTCAGCCGTCCCATGACCCCGGAAGAGGTGGCGGCAGCGGGGTTCGCAGTACAGTGCCGGCTGGGCCGCTATCCCCTCGCAAACCATTGAGCAAGTTGTCGATTAATGTGCGGCATCTCCCATTTATGAAGTGTGAGATGCCAAATTAAACATAATTAATCGAATTTTTGTCTCATATCATGGGATCCATTAGACGTTATCGCTAGTATGCGCGCTCATTCCTTGGTAATGGAGTATCACCATAATGAGTCAAGCTGCAGTGAACGAGCGTCCGGCCCCTCCCAACGGCTGGTTGAACCGCTTTCTGAACGGGGTGGAGAAGGCGGGCAACAAGCTGCCGGATCCCGCCATGCTCTTCCTCTATGCCTTGCTGATCGTCTGGGTTGGCTCCTGGATAGGCTCCCAGTTCTCCTTCGATCTGGTCAATCCCCGCACCGGAGAGGCCGTGGTCATCAACAACCTGTTGACCGGGGCAGGGCTGGCGGACTTTCTCGCCAGCATGGTCACCACGTTCACCGGGTTTGCTCCCCTTGGCATCGTGCTGGTGGCCATGCTGGGGGTCGGGGTGGCTGAACAGTCCGGTTTCATCAACACCGGGCTCAAGAAGCTGCTCAAGGTGACGCCGGCGCGCTTTCTGACCCCCATGCTGATCCTGGTGGCCATCGTCAGCCATACCGCCGCCGATGCGGGCTATGTGCTGGTGATCCCCATTGGCGGCATCATCTTCCATGCGGCGGGTCGCCACCCGCTGGCGGGGATTGCCGCAGCCTTTGCCGGGGTTTCCGGCGGGTTTGCCGCCAACTTCCTGCCCTCCGGCGGGGATGCGCTGCTTCAGGGTTTCACCCAGTCTGCAGCCCAGTAGTTCGACCCTGACTACATGGTCAACACCCTGTGCAATATCATCTTCACCGGCGCTTCTTCCTTGCTGATCATCTGCGTGGGCTGGTTTGTCACCGAGAAGATTGTCGAGCCGCGCCTCAAGCAGGTGCCTCTCAACGAGGATCTGGAGAGCGCCGACGAGATGGGTCGTTACAGCGCCCAGGAAAGCTGGGCCTTCAACTGGGCCGGGTTCGCCATGCTGGCGGCCGTGGTGCTGCTGGGGCTGGCGCTGGCCCCCGGCGACTCGCCGATGCGGGCACCGGACGGTTCCCTCACCACTTTCGCCGCACCGGTGATGAAGTCCATCGTGCCCCTCATTTTCCTGCTCTTCATCCTGCCCGGGATCGTCTATGGCTTTGTCGCTGGCAGTTTCAAGAGCGGCAAGGATGTGATCGACGCCATGTCGGCCACCATGAACAAGATGGGCTCCTACATGGTGATGGCCTTCTTCTGCGCCCTCTTCATCAAGGCGTTCGGGGATTCCAACCTCGGTACCCTGCTGGCGCTCTCCGGTGCCGAGGTGCTTCACGCCCTGGCGTTGCCGGGAGAGGTGACCATCGTCGGCATCATACTGCTGACGGCCACCGTCAACCTGGTGGTGGGCTCGGCCTCCGCCAAGTGGGCCCTCATCAGCCCCATCCTGGTGCCCATGCTGATGGCGGTGGGGATCTCGCCCGAGCTGACTCAGGCCGCGTATCGGGTGGGGGATTCCGCCTCCAACATCATCACCCCGCTGATGGTCTTCTTCCCCCTGGTGGTGGTCTATTGCCAGCAGTATGTGAAGAGCACAGGCATCGGCACCCTGGTCTCCATGATGCTGCCTTACTCCCTGGCCTTCCTGGTGAGCTGGACGGGCTTCCTGCTGATCTACTGGGCGCTGGGGTTCCCGCTTGGGTTGCAGGCCCCCTATGTCTATCCTGCCCCTTGAGGGTGACGGGGGGCCTTGGGCCCCCCGCTTTTTTTGGGTAGAGTGTGGCCTTCATCCCGGAGGTACCATGAACCCGACCATCGATCTCATTC
This sequence comes from Aeromonas sp. QDB68, assembly GCF_027707405.1. Lineage (NCBI taxonomy): Bacteria > Pseudomonadati > Pseudomonadota > Gammaproteobacteria > Aeromonadales > Aeromonadaceae > Aeromonas > Aeromonas sp. QDB68. The sequence continues at coordinate 19,557 of NZ_JAPCIQ010000032.1, forward strand.
TTTCCCATCGCTCCATTCGCCAGTTCACCCCAGAGCCCGTCAGCGCAGAGCAGCTGGATCAGATCCTGAGCGCCGCCCAGAGCGCCGCGAGCTCCAGCTTCCTCCAGGCCAACAGCATCATCCGGGTCACCGACAAGGGGTTGCGGGCCACCCTGGCGGAGCTGGCCGGCCATCAGGCCTATGTGGTCGAAGCGGCGGAGTTTCTGGTGTTTTGCGCCGACTACCATCGTCACAGCCAGATAGTGCCGGAGGCCCGCACCGGCTTCGTGGAGCAGCTCATGATCGGGGCCATCGACGGCGCCCTGATGGCGCAAAATGCCTTGCTGGCGGCCCAGTCACTTGGGCTGGGGGGGGTCTATATCGGCGGCATTCGCAACAATCCGGCCAAGGTGAGCGAGGTGCTGGGTCTGCCCCATCAGGTGATCCCGCTGTTTGGCCTCTGCCTGGGTCATCCCGCCCAGCGGCCGGAGCAAAAACCGCGGCTGCCCCGGGCGCTGGTGGTGCACGAGAACCGCTATCCAGAGACGCTCGATCGCGCCCTGCTGGCCCAATATGATCGGCAGATCCACGACTACTACCAGGCCCGCAGCAGCAACAACAAGGATCAGACCTGGAGCGGGCAGATCAGGGGGATCCTGGGCAAGGAGGCGAGGCCCTTCATGCTGGGATTCCTGCAGTCGAAGGGTTTTTGCCTCAAGTAATGGGGGCGGCGGGCGATATGGAGCAAGACGCACCGGATGCGGTCACCGCCTGGGAGCGTTCTTGTGAGGCAATACGGGATCTGGGCGCTACCCTATGAGGCTAAGCTGTTGTAGGATCTCGCAATTGGATTGGGACTGGAGTGTGAACACCCTATGATTTTAACCCTGATATTGCTGTCAATCGGCGCACTCCTGTTTCTGGTCATCGCCTATAACGTGGTGCAGCAATACAAGCAGAAGGCCGAATCGGACAAGCGCCAGGCCATTGCCCGTCACAAGGCGGTGGCAGACGAGACCGAAGAGGTGTTGCTGAACGTCAACCTGGTGCCCTTTTCCAAAAACATGGTGCTGCTGTTGCAACACCGGATCCTGGATGCCTACCGCGCCATCGCGCTGGTGATGCCCAATGCACAGGTCAAGCAGCGCATCGCCGATGTCCAGCTCCAGATCAAGAACGTGCAGGAGAACTACAGCAGCCAGGACGAGGGAAATTTCAAGACGCCGGAGTCCGACCGCCAGGCCATCCAGATGCTGCAACTGGCCAAGAAGATGCGGGCCGTGCTGCGGGTCGAGCACAACAAGGGCAAGATAGATCCTCAGGGCTTTGCCCAGGAGGATCGCCGCCTCGAGCTGATGCAGCTCAAGATCAACATCGCCAACCTGCTCAAGCGGGCCATGGATGCTCAGATCCAGGGGCAGTACGGCACCTGCCGCCAGCTCTACACCAAGGGACTGGGGGCGCTGGCCAATGTCACCGACAAGGATCCCTACCTGCTGGCGCGGGAAGAGGACATGCGTCAGGGGATGCGCCAGCTGGAAGAACACCTGCAGCAGCACAGCGAGAAGGAGCTGCAAAACATCAAGGACAAAGAGACGGACGAACTGGACGTCCTGTTCCAACCCAAGAAGAAATGGTGATCATGTCACATCCACTGGATTCCACACTGGGGCCCATGGCCCCATTTGTTTGCCAACTGCTCACGGAAATGCATGCCGTCATGGGAGTCAAGGACTCCCCCGTGGTGGATCACCTCTGCTACCGCGCCGCCACCCTGCAGGAATATCTGGAGTTGAAAGCGGTGCTGGCCGCCCACGGAGTCTTGCTGGTGGAGGGGATGATAGGCGGTCGTCCCATCGCCACCTATCGCTTGCACCAGCCTGTCTGCTGGGAGCAGGTGACCGTCCCCTGCATCGAACTGGCCGCCCCCAAGGCGGGTCGAAGCCATCAGGCCGGGCTCGAACATATCGAGCTGGTGGTGCCCTCGCTCACGACCTTGGTGACGACGCATCCGGATGTCCCCTTCAAGACCGGCAACATCGATGACGGACGCAATCCGGATATAGGACTGATGCTGCCCTCTGGGCAGATCAAGTTTCATCTGCGCCCGCTTGACGAGGTGATCGACGAAGAGCTCTGCACCGGCGCCGTAGTGCCGGTACCGGCGGACTATTATGACGGTCTGTGAGGTGAGGGCCCGTTGACGGAAGCCTGATCCTGTGGCGTCAACGCACAAGCGGGCGCCACACGTCCTTTCAAGTGACCGAGCCAGAGGCTCAACCCCGCGGTGATCATCAACACCAGCTCGATGCCGAGCACCAGACCCCAGAGCCCCCCTTGCTCCCAGAAGGGATGCAGATAAAGCCCGCCCAGACTGGCCCCCAAGTAATACCCCACCAGATAGAGCGACGAGGCGAGCGCCCGGTTGTGCTCCACGTGCTGGCCGACCCAGGCGCTGGCGCAGGCGTGGGCCAGGAAGAAGCCGAAGCTCGAGACAAGCAATCCCCCGATGATGGCGACAAGGCTCCCCTGCAACAGGGCCAGGCTGCCGAGTGCCATCAGGGCTATTCCCGCCAGCAGCAGGCGTTGTGCTCCCCAGCGATGGGCCCCGCGGCCGCTCAGTGAAGAGGCGACGGTACCAGTGAGGTAGGTCAGAAACAGCATGCCGAGCCATTGGGTCGGCAGGGAGAAGGGGGCCTTGGCCAGCAGGAAGGTGAGATAGCTGTACTGATTCAGGAAGACCATGAAGTTGAGGCCGCCGATGAGATAGGCCCCCACCAGCAGGGGATTGCCAAGGTGGCTCTGGATGGCACGGCGCAGTTGCCCAGGCGCTGCCTCCACGGCCACGAAGCAGCGCTGGGCGGGCAGCAGCCAGATGACCAGTGGCAGCAGGGCGAGGCTGATGATCCCGATACCGAGGAAGGTGTGCTGCCAGTCACCAAACCAGCCAGCCAGCAGACCGCCGACCACCCGGCCCGCGATGCCCCCCAGGGAGTTGGCGGCGATATAGACGCCGACGGCTACGATGAGGGCACGTTTGCTGAACTCTTCCCCCATATAGGCAATGGCGGTGGCGGGCAACCCTGCCAGCAGGACGCCTTGCAGGATGCGCAGGCTCACCAGCACATCAAAGTGGGTGACCCAGGGGATGCACAGGGAGAGCAGGATGGCGGCCGCCAGGGTCCACAGCATGATCCGCCGCCGTCCGAACCGATCAGCCAGACGGGCACAGACGAGCAGGGAGCCTGCAAGCCCTGCGGTGCAGCCTGCCAGCGTCCAGCTGGCGGACAGGGCGCTGACGGAGAAGACCTCTGCCAGGAGCGGCAGCAGGGGATGGGTCTGGTAGAGATTGAGGAATACCAGGAAGGAGCCCTGGCTGAGAGCCAGGGTGGCGCGTATCCATTCGCGACTGCCTACTTCGATCATATGGAGTTGTCCCGACGACTTCTGTGCAGGGTAGTGCGACGAAAAGTATAAATATAATATATTTAAGTTATTACTCTGATAAATGAAATTGATATGGATCTGAAACAGCTCGGATACCTGCTGGCGGTGCGCGATGCCGGCTCCTTCACCAGGGCGGCCCAGGGGCTGAACGTGGCCCAGCCTGCTGTCAGCATGGCCATCGCCAAGCTGGAGCAGCAGCTCGATCTGCGGCTGTTTGACCGACAGGATCGCAGCGTGCGTCTCACCCCGGAGGGAGAGGTCCTCTGTCGCCACGCCGAACGGCTGCTGCGCCAGATGCACCAGGCCGAGGCCGAGATGGCCGAGCTCAAGGGGCTGGAGCGGGGGGAGGTGCGCATCGGCATCCCCTACATGATGGGATCCTATTACTTCCCGCCAATCCTGATGGCATTCAAGCATCGCTACCCCGGTTTGAAGATCCGGGTGGAGGAGGCGGGCACCCGGGAGCTGCTCAGCCGCATGGTGGATGGCAGTCTGGATCTCGCCATCCTCATCACCAGCGATCTGCCACCGGCCCTTGAGGGGGCGCAACTGCTGCGGGAAGAGATGCTGATGGTGGTGGGGGAGGAGCACCCCCTGCGCGGCGCTGAGTCGGTCTCGTTGCCACAGTTCTTCGGCCAGGAGCTCGCCATGTTCCGGCGAGGCTTCTACCACAGGGAACACATGGAGGTGTTGGCGCAGGGGCTGGGGGTAGAGCCTGACATCGCGTTCGAAAGCAATCTCATCCCGCTGCTCAAGGCGGTGGTGCGTCAGGGATTCGCCGTGACCACCTTCCTGCGCATGGCGCTGGAAGAGGAGCCGGCCCTCACCGGCATCCCTTTTTCCCCCCCCATCTTCCTGGATCTCTGCGTAGCCTGGCGACGGGGGGATCCGCTCTCCATGGCGAACCGGGCATTGCGGGATTTTTTGCTAGCACAAGGGGATGTTTCTCACCATTGCGCTACAGATACTCAATGATTGAGTGGTATCACCAATAAAAACGCCTCCAATCTGGAGGCGTATGCTGACAAGGTGGATGCAACCTTACTTCTTGAACAGGTGATCCAGCTTGTTTGCCTTGGTGGAGAGATAAAACTCGTTGTGGGGATTGCGACCTTCCTGAAGGGGCACGCGCTCCGCCACCGGGATGCCAAAGGATTCCATCGCCTTCAACTTGCGCGGGTTGTTGGTCATCAGGCGCAGGGACTTGACCTCGAGCGCCTTGAGCATGTCGGCACAGATGGTGTAGTCGCGCATGTCGGCGGCAAAGCCAAGCGCCACGTTGGCTTCCACGGTATCGGCCCCCTGATCCTGCAGATGATAGGCCCGGATCTTGTTGAGCAAGCCGATGCCTCGCCCTTCCTGACGGACATACAGCAGGACGCCGCGGCCCGCCTTGGCGATGTTTTCCAGCGCGGCCTGCAATTGGAAGCCGCAGTCACAACGCAGACTGAACAGGGCATCCCCGGTTAGACACTCGGAATGAATGCGTCCCAGCACGGGTTCGCCGTCTGCGATATCGCCCATCACCAGCGCGGCATGATCCTTGCCCGTGCCGGTTTCCTGAAAACCAACCAGCGTGAAAGTGCCCCAGGGGGTCGGCAACTTGGATTTGGCCACGAGGGTAACGCTGCTCATATGGTTGCTCCTGACTACAGCTGCTTGAAAAAGGGCGGCTAGTGTAGCGCGCCTTGTGCATAACAACCATAAGAACAAAACCTTGCGCGAGGAGGGGGTTAGCAGATTGGTCATAATAGGCGCAATCGCGACGACTTTTGCGCAATTGTGTGCCCTGACAACTGCCAGCGTCGATGCATTCGGGTATAATCGGCGCCCATTATCCCATCCCGATCAGGGATGCGGGCAACCAGTCAAGATGCCGAGTGCGCAGGAGAAACGTTATGGCTCAGATGGCCCCCGTGATGACTATTGATGGCCCAAGTGGCGCAGGAAAAGGCACCTTGTGCCAGTTGCTGGCTGAAAAACTGGGCTGGCACCTGCTCGATTCCGGTGCCATCTACCGGGTGCTCTCCCTGGCAGCCCTGCATCACGATGTGGAGCTCGATTCCGAAGCAGCATTGGTTCCCCTGGCCGCCAATCTGGATGTGCAATTCCAGGTAGAAGGGGAGCTGGTCAAGGTGATCCTCGAAGGGGAGGATGTTTCCCGCACCATTCGTACTGAAGAAGTGGGCAACGCGGCCAGCAAAATCGCGGCGTTTCCCCGGGTACGTGAAGCCCTGCTGCGCCGTCAGCGTGCATTCCGCCAAGCCCCCGGTCTCATCGCCGACGGTCGCGACATGGGTACAGTAGTTTTCCCCGAGGCGGATGTGAAGATTTTTCTCGACGCCAGCGCCGAGGAGCGGGCCCAGCGCCGCTATAAGCAGTTGCAAGATAAGGGCTTTGATGTTAACTTTGAGCGTCTTTTAACCGAGATTCGGGAACGTGACGATCGCGACAGAAATCGCGCCGTCGCTCCTCTGAAACCCGCGGAAGATGCTCTTGTTGTAGACTCAACGTCCATGACCATAGATGAAGTGCTGGCAACGGTGCTTGCCTATGCAGAGCAACAACTTGGTGATGTCAGCGCAAACTGATGTCAGTCGTCTGCACCAAGGATGGCGCAGATAATTTAAAACAACCCCGCTTGTGCCGGATTGCAAGTGGATGTTTCATTTGTGACATAAACAATGATCGAATCTTTTGCTCAACTCTTTGAAGAGTCCCTGAACGCCGTTGAAACCCGTCAAGGTTCCATCGTCAAGGGCACTGTCGTTGCTATCGAGAACGGTTTCGTACTGGTTGATGCCGGTCTGAAATCCGAGTCTGCTATCCCGGCTGAAGAATTCAAGAACGCCATGGGCGAGCTGGAAATCAACGTAGGTGACTCCGTTGACGTGGCTCTGGACTCTATCGAAGATGGTTTCGGCGAAACCAAGCTGTCCCGCGAAAAAGCCAAGCGCCACGAAGCCTGGCTGCAGCTTGAAAAAGCTTACGAAGAGCAAGCTACCGTTATCGGTATCATCAACGGCAAGGTCAAGGGTGGTTTCACCGTTGAACTGAATGGCATCCGTGCCTTCCTGCCGGGTTCTCTGGTTGACGTGCGTCCGATCCGTGACACCGCTCACCTGGAAAACAAAGAACTCGAGTTCAAAGTCATCAAGCTGGACCAGAAGCGCAACAACGTTGTTGTTTCCCGTCGTGCCGTGATCGAGACCGAGAACACCTCCGAGCGTGAAAGCCTGCTGGCCAACCTGCAAGAAGGTCAAGAAGTTAAGGGTATCGTCAAGAACCTGACCGACTACGGTGCATTCGTAGATCTGGGCGGTGTTGACGGCCTGCTGCACATCACCGACATGGCGTGGAAGCGCGTTAAGCATCCTTCCGAAATCGTCAACGTTGGCGACGAGATCGCTGTCAAGGTTCTGAAGTTCGACCGCGAGCGTACCCGTGTATCCCTGGGCCTGAAGCAGCTGGGCGAAGATCCCTGGGTTGCTATCGCCAAGCGTTACCCGGAGACCACCCGTCTGTCTGGCCGCGTGACCAACCTGACCGACTACGGCTGCTTCGTTGAAATCGAAGAAGGCGTGGAAGGCCTGGTACACGTATCCGAGATGGATTGGACCAACAAGAACATCCACCCGTCCAAGGTTGTCAACGTTGGCGACGTGGTTGACGTGATGGTTCTGGACATCGACGAAGAGCGTCGTCGTATCTCCCTGGGTCTGAAGCAGTGCAAATCCAACCCGTGGCAGCTGTTTGCCGAAACTCACGCCAAGGGCGACCGTGTTTCCGGCAAGATCAAGTCTATCACTGACTTCGGTATCTTCATCGGTCTGGATGGCGGCATCGACGGCCTGGTTCACCTGTCTGACATCTCTTGGAACAACCAGGGCGAAGAAGCCGTGCGTGAATTCAAGAAGGGCGACGAAATCGAAGCCGTTGTTCTGCAAGTGGACCCGGAGCGTGAGCGCATCTCCCTGGGCGTCAAGCAGATCGAAGAAGACCCGTTCAATAAGTACCTGTCTGACAACAAGAAAGGTGCTATTGTGAAGGGCAAGGTTACCGAGGTTGATGCCAAGGGTGCCGTGATCGAACTGGCTGACGGCGTAGAAGGCTACCTGCGTGCCTCCGACGCTGCTCGTGACCGCGTAGAAGACGCCACTCTGGTGCTGTCTGTTGGTGACGAAGTTGAAGCCAAATTCATGGGCGTTGATCGCAAGAACCGCACCGTAAGCCTGTCTGTCCGTGCCAAGGACGAGGCTGATGAGCGTGTTGCCATCGACAGCCTGAACCAACAAGAAGAAGTTGTGTTCAGCAATGCCATGATGGAAGCGTTCAAAGCCGCCAAGGGTGAGTAATCCTTGATGCAAGAAAAGGGCGGCATTGCGCCGCCCTTTTTTATCTTGGCAAAATGATTATTGCATGTGATCGGGGAAGGAGATTTAACCTTATGACCAAATCAGATCTCATCGAACAACTGGCAGCCAGCCGCATGCATATGCCGGCCAAGGATGTCGAAGCCGCCATCAAGGAGATCCTTGAGCAGATGGCATCGACCTTGCAAAACGGCGACCGGATTGAAATCCGAGGATTTGGCAGTTTCTCGCTGCACTATCGTGCGCCCCGCGTGGGTCGCAACCCCAAGACCGGGGACAAGGTTGAACTGACCGGGAAATATGTCCCGCACTTCAAACCTGGCAAAGAGTTGCGCGAACGCGTCAACATCATCGAATAATGCAGAAAACGGCATACCTGAGTATGCCTTTTTCATTTTTATGTTTTGGAGTCTGCCCGTTGTCGGGTTTCTCACACTCTTTTCCCATTCGCGCTAGAGTCTGCCTGTGATTTTAAGGATAATCAGTCACTCATTCGCTACAGACAGGGAGCTCCCATGAAGCGTATCTTGGCCCTCATTCCACTGGTGCTGGTGTTTGTCCTGACCCTTGCCATCGGTTCTCAAAATGGTCAGCTGGTGCAGTTCAACTACCTGATTGCCCAGGGGGAGTTCTCGCTCTCCATGTTGCTGGGGTTCTTCTTCGCCGGCGGTTTTCTGCTGGGCTGGCTGGTGTTTGGTCTGCTGTTCCTGCGTCTCAAGCTGCAAAATCGCACCCTGAACCGAACCATGCGTCGTCAATCTCGCGAGTTGGAGCTTGCCCGGTCGACAACCAAGGAATAATGTCCCTCGATGCTTGAACTGCTTTTCCTGCTGTTGCCCATCGCTGCCGGTTATGGCTGGTACATGGGCCGCAGGAGTGTTCGCCAGGACACCCAGCAACAGAGTAACCAGTTTTCCCGCCAGTACGTGGCGGGCCTCAACTATTTGCTCTCTGACGAGTCGGACAAGGCGGTGGATCTCTTTATCCAGCTGCTGGAAGTCGACAGCGAAACCATCGAAACCCACCTCTCCCTCGGCAACCTGTTCCGTCAACGGGGCGAAGTCGATCGCGCCATCAAGATCCACCAGAACCTGGTCGCCCGTCAGCTGACCCGTGAGCAGCGTCAGCTTGCCTTGCAGGAGCTGGCCCGTGATTTTCTGGCTGCCGGATTGCTCGATCGGGCCGAAGCACTCTGGAAAGAGCTGTGTGATGACAGCGATTTCGAAGAGACGGCTCTGGCACAGCTCCTGATCATTCATCAGCAGTTGCGTGACTGGGACAATGCCATCGCCGTGGCGGTGCGTCTGCAGAAATTCCAGGGCAAGAAGCTGGCCGAGCCCATATCCCACTTCTATTGCGAACAGGCGGAGAGTGCCTTGCGCGATGGCGACAAGCCTGCGGGGATCGCCAAGCTCAAGCGTGCGCTCGGTGCCCACCCGGCCTGTGCCCGCGCCAGCCTGCGGCAGGCCGATCTGGCGATGGAGGAGGGCAGGTTCGAGGATGCGGCCAAGGAGCTCCTGCGGGTGTTCGAGCAGGATATCGACTTTGCCTCCGAAGCCATGCCGAAACTGCTCGAGTGCTATCGCCTGCTTGGTCGCAGCCAAGAGCTGATCCCGCTGCTTGAAAAAGCGGTAGAGGATCATGCGGGGGTCAGCGTGACCCTGGCGCTGGCCAATCTGGTGGAGGCCCGCGATGGGTTGAGTCAGGCCCGTGCGCTGGTGCTGCGCCAACTGCGTCGCCACCCCTCCATGAAGGGCTTCTATCAGCTAGTCGGTTTCCAGTTGGCCAGTGCCGAGGAGGGGCCTGCCAAGGAGAGTCTGGAGCTGCTGCAACAGCTGGTCGGCGAGCAGATCAAGATCAAGTCGACCCACAAGTGCCGTCAGTGCGGCTTTGCCACCCATTCGCTATTCTGGCAATGCCCTTCCTGCCGGCAGTGGGGCACCATCAAGCCGATCCGAGGGCTGGATGGGGAGTAAACGCCAGCGAGGCCAACACGACCGGGCGAGCACGGATACCCAAGAATTTCAGATGCCAGAGTGCAACCGGGCCCCGGCTCTGCTGCGCCTGGCTGTGGCATAACAATCCATAGGAAGTGACATGCAAGACCCCAAAGTACTGGTCGCGCTGGATTATCAGCACGAAGCCGACGCCTTTGCCTTCATTGAGCAGATCTCACCGGCCCAGTGCCGCCTCAAAGTAGGCAAGGAGATGTTTACCCTGTTTGGTCCCCAGTTCGTTCGTCAACTGGTGGCCAAGGGGTTCGACGTCTTCCTGGATCTGAAATTTCACGACATTCCCAACACCGTCGCCAAGGCGGTGGCGGCCAGTGCGGAGCTGGGCGTCTGGATGGTGAATGTCCATGCCAGCGGTGGCGAACGCATGATGCGTGCCGCCAGAGAGGCGTTGCTGCCATACGGCGACAAGGCGCCACTGCTCATCGGGGTAACCGTGCTGACCAGCATGGAGCAGTCCGACATGGTGCCCCTGGGTCTGGATGTGACGCCGGCAGAACAGGTGATCCGCCTGGCCACCCTTGCCAAGACGGCCGGGCTGGATGGTGTGGTCTGCTCCGCGGAAGAGGCGAGTGTGCTGAAGGAGCTGCTGGGAGCCGAATTCAAGCTGGTGACGCCGGGTATTCGTCCGAGCGGATCGGCTGCCGGTGATCAGCGCCGCGTCATGACGCCGCTGGCAGCGGTGGAGGTGGGTGCGGATTATCTGGTGATCGGTCGTCCCATCACCCAGTCCTCGGATCCCGCCGCCGTGCTTGGGGCTATCAATGCCGAGCTTTGCCGGTAACGGCGTCATGGGCGAATGAGCGCAGGCCGGATCCCAGATCCGGCCTGCTGCATTTTGGCCGTGGGCTGGCCTTGCCTATGGGGAGCTCAGGAGTGGACGGCCTGGGCGTCCAGACGAATGGGGAAGAGGCCGAGGAGCAGGCCGGCGAGTGCACCGATGAAGTGTGACTCGATGTGTACCCTGGCACCGATCAAGGCGGAGACAGGGCTCTCGCCGGCACTGTAAAAGTCCACACCGAGCTTGATGGCGACGCCCGCCAGCATCAGCCAGCCGGAGTGACGGCGAAAGCGGATGTCCTGCATGGCACCCCATACGAACAATCCGTGCAGCAGGCCGGAGAGTCCCATGTACCACTGGGTTTGCGGGCAGCCCCACCAGATGCCGAGTCCGACCGCCGTTCCCAGCAGCAGCAACAGCACGGGCAGGCGCCATCCCGTCAGGTACTCCTGAAACAGGCTGTAGAGCACGGCCAGACCGCTCAGGTTGAGCAGCAGGTGCCATCCATTGGTGTGTGCCAGATTGCCTGTTATGATGCGCCACCCTTCGCCCTGGGCGATCAGGTCGCGATCGAAGGCGAGCTGATGATTTGGCACGGTGAAAAAGAGCAAGGCAGTGACGAGCGAAAGCGCGATGACCCAGAGCAGACCCGATTTTCCTGACAACATGAAGCAGCCCAACGACAAAGAGAGCCGATACTGTACACGCTGTACCCGGGCCCTCAAAGCGTGCCTGTGCGATTATATTCAGCGGGTGCCGAACCTGGCTGCACTCCATATTCTGCAACACCCTGCCGAAGTAGGTCACCCCAAGGGGACGGCTGCGTTGCTGGCGGCGTCCCTGACCGATGTGCGCATCCATGTGGGAGAGGATTTTTCCGACGACGAAGGGCTCAATGCCCTGCTTGCCGACCCCGCTGTCCAGTGCTATGTGCTGTGGCCCGATGAGGAGGCCCTGACCCTGATACAGGCAAGGGAGCATCTCCTGAGAAGTGGGCGCACCGTGCGAGCCCACTTCATCCTCCTTGATGGCACCTGGCGCAAAGCCTATCGCATGTTGCACAGCTCGCCTGCACTGCTCGAGTTGCCGCGGATCACCCTCGGCGCCATTGCCGGGCAATATTCCATTCGCAAGAAGCCCTTTGAGGAGGCACTGTCCACCCTGGAGGCGGGCTACCATCTGTTGTCCCGGTGGGAAGGAGAGCCTGTGCGCTTCGCCCCGCTGATGACCCTGTTTACCCATTTGAACCGGCAGTGGCATGACTTTGCACAAGGCCGCCGCCGTTGAGTTGCCCAGAGGAGTGAAAAACATGAAAAAAGCCGTCGTGGTCTTCAGTGGCGGGCAGGACAGCACCACCTGTCTGGTGCAGGCACAGGCCCGCTATGACGAAGTGCATGCCATCACCTTCGATTACGGCCAGCGCCACCGGGCGGAGATTGACACCGCCCGCCATCTGGCGACGGCGCTCGGGATCGCCGCCCACAAGGTAATGGATGTGACCATGCTCGGGGAGCTGGCCATCTCTGCGCTGACCCGGGACGACATACCGGTGAGCTTCGAGCTTCAGGAGAACGGCCTGCCCAACACCTTCGTACCGGGACGCAACATCCTGTTCCTGACCCTGGCGGCCATCTATGCCTATCAGGTGGGCGCCGAAGCGGTGATCACCGGGGTGTGCGAGACCGACTTTTCCGGCTATCCCGATTGCCGCGACGACTTCGTCAAGGCGCTCAATCAGGCGGTCTCCCTGGGGCTGGATCGCCCCATCCGCTTCGAAACCCCCCTGATGTGGCTCGACAAGGCCGAAACCTGGGCGCTGGCGGATCATTACGGTCACCTCGATACCGTGCGTCACCAGACGCTCACTTGCTACAACGGTGTCCAGGGAGAAGGTTGCGGGGCCTGTCCGGCCTGCGAGCTGCGTCGCCGTGGCCTGGATCACTATCTGGCTGACAAGAGCGGCATCCGTGCCAGACTGTACGAGAAGAGCGGACTGGGCGAGAAAAGCGGATCCTGAGCCTGTGCCTGGCCCGGGTTTGGGGTATAATCCGCCCCTTTTGCAGCAAGTCGTGACCAAGATGCACTACCCAATCAACGAGATCTTCCAGACCATCCAGGGGGAGGGGGTATTTACCGGCCTGCCCGCCATCTTCGTTCGCCTTCAGGGCTGCCCGGTGGGCTGCCCCTGGTGCGATACCCGCCACACCTGGGTGGTGGACCCCGAGCGTGAGGTGGCCCCTGGCGAGGTGCTCGATCGTTCCAATGAGTCCGACGGCTGGAGCAAGATGAGCACGGAAGATATCCTGGCCAGCTTTACCCGGCTCGGTTACCGGGCCCGTCACGTGGTGTTGACCGGTGGTGAGCCCTGCCTCTACGACTTGCGCGAGCTCTCTTCGGCCCTGGTGGCATCGGGTTATCAGGTGCAGATCGAAACCAGCGGGACCAGCGAGGTGCTGACCCATGAGCAGACCTGGGTGACTGTTTCCCCCAAGATCGGCATGAAGGGTGGGTTGCCGGTGCTGGTCTCTGCCCTCGAGCGGGCCAACGAGATCAAGCACCCGGTGGCCACCGAGCACCATATCGAGGAGCTGGATACCCTGCTGGCCACCGCCCGGCTGCGCCCCGATGTGATAATTGCGCTGCAACCCATCAGCCAGAAAGCCAGGGCCACGGAGCTGGCCATGGCGACCTGCATCGCCCGTAACTGGCGACTCTCCATCCAGACCCATAAATACCTGAATATCGATTGATATGGATGGACTCAGTGATGAGCGCATCTTACTGACGCTGGCCAGCAAGATGCCTTACGGAAAATACAAGGGGCGGCGCATCATCGATATTCCCGAGCCCTATCTGGTATGGATGGCGCGAAGCGGTTTTCCGGCCGGTACCCTGGGCCAGTCTCTGGCACTGGCCTACGAGATAAAGCTCAATGGACTCGAGTCCATGATTATTCCCATTATTAACAGGATGTCAGAATGAGAATATATACAAGGCAAGGGGACAAGGGGCTCACGCGACTGGCCGATGGCACTTCCCTGGCCAAAGACGATAAACGTGTCGAGACCTATGGCGCCATCGACGAGCTGAATTCCCAAATAGGCTTGTTGATGGCTGAAATTCCCGCCGGGGAGACGACTCTCCTGGCCGATCTCATATTGTTGCAGCAGGAGCTGTTTGATCTGGGCGGGGAGCTGGCATTTTCCAGTGAATCGCAAACGGATACGCTGTGGCAGGTGAACGAGGCTTGGACGAACAGGCTCGAGCAACAGATCGATGCCTACAGTGCCGGGTTGCCGGTGCTGCGCAATTTTATTTTGCCGAGCGGTTCGCGGGCGGCGGCCCAGGCACATGTGGTGCGTACCCTGACCCGTCGCTGCGAGCGCCTGCTGCTTGGGTTGAGCCGCGTAGAGCGGGTGAATCCGGCCGTTTTGCCCTACCTCAACCGGCTGAGCGACTGGTTTTTCACCATCGCCCGATACCTGCTGGTATCGTCGGGTACCCCGGAGATCCTCTGGGTCAAGGCGGCTGACAGAGGCTGACCACCGCACGAAGCAGCAATAAAAAAACCTCGCCTTGCGAGGTTTTTTTATTGCTGTGGAAAGGGGTCTGATATTGCTGTCAGATGGCAAAGGCTTCCACGGATTTGCCTTCAGCAACGGCCTTGGCAATGACCGAGGGCATGCGGCCCTGACCGGTCCAGGTTTTTTCCACACCATTGTCCAGATAACGATATTTGGCGGGGCGGGGCGCACGTTTGCTGACCTTGGTATTCTCGGGAACCACGGTGTTGACCAATTCGGCGGGATCGATCCCTGCTGCCTTCAGCATTTCGGCATATTCGGCAATTTTCTTTTGATGCTCTTCACGGGCCTGGCGTTCGGCGGATTCATCTTGCCGACGTTCATCGACGATGGCGGAGAGCTTTTCCAAGCCTTCTTCCAGTTGTTCCAGCGTCAAATCGCGGCAAGCTGCACGCAGGCTACGGATATTCAACAGCACTTTCAGAAATTCGTTCATATTGGCTACCACGCGAGCAAAATATTAAGGGAAGAACTGGTTTTTCGATAATTTATAGGGGTGTTTGGCACCAAGTCAAGCCTGCCAAAATAATTAATTAGGCTGATAAATTAAGTCTCGAAATAGATATGAAGGATATTTTTATCCGTTTGACGGGACAACATCTTCGAATGGGCTCGTGTCAGATGAAAATATCGCCATCGGAGTTTTTGGTGAACCATTTGACTACCTTTGCAGGTATGGGGGCCACAGAAACCTTGAAATTTAATCAAAAAACTTGCTATCACCCGGTGGCTCGATAAAATGTGCCGCGAATACCTTTAAGTAGAGGCGCGCTGCCTATGAGTAACCGAGCGGAGGGTGATGCCTGCGATGCTCGATGAAAGGAGTCGGCGCCGAAGTGACCAGGCCATCATACCGGGTTGCTGGTTCTGCATCTAATAGGTGCAGGACTGCCATAGTCATCCACTATGGAGCGCTACCTGAAGGGGCTGAGGAGTATACCCTCCCCATGGGTTTTGTTTCTTTGATCCTCTCGGTAGATCTCCACCTGTTGTCTTTAGGTGCAAAGAGATCATGGACATCGTTCATTACGCCGACTCCGGTTGGTCCGTCGTTCCCCCCCTGCTGGCCGTTGCGCTGGCGATCATCACCCGCCGCGTCCTGGTGTCGCTGGGGGTGGGCATAGTCGCAGGCAGCCTGCTGCTCAACCAGTTCTCTCCCCTTGCGTCCCTGCATTACATGCTCGATACCGTGCTCAGGATCTTCTGGGTCGACGGTGCGCTCAATCGTGACAACGTCAACATGATCCTCTTCATGCTGCTGCTGGGCGGCCTCATCAGCCTGATGAGCGTCTCCGGTGCGACCCGGGCGTTTGCCGAGTGGGCGGAGCGCCGCGCCAAGACCCGCAAGGGTGCCAAGTCCCTGACCGGTCTGATGGTGTTCGCCTTCTTCATCGACGACTTCTTCCACAGCCTGTCGGTGGGGGCCATCTGCCGTCCGGTGACCGATCGCTTCCAGATCTCCCGCGCCAAGCTGGCCTATCTGCTGGACTCCACCGCCGCGCCGGTCTGCGTGCTGATGCCGATCTCCTCCTGGGGGGCCTACATCATCGCCCTCGTCGGCGGCATCATGGCGGCTCATGGTCTGACCGACCAGAGCCCCATCTCCGCCTTCGTCGAAATGATCCCCATGAACCTCTATGCGGTGTTCACCCTGATCATGGTGCTGGTGGTGATCGCCTTCCAGCTCGATATCGGCCCCATGCGCCAGCATGAGCAGTGGGCACTGGAGGGCAAGCTGTGGGACGAGTCCAAGGGGCGCCCCATCGGGCTCGACATGGAGAGCCCGGAGGAGAGCAATGGCGGCATGATTGACATGGTGCTGCCCATCCTGACCCTGACCCTGGCCACCGTCTATTTCATGATTGACTCCGGGGCTGCGGTGCTGGCCGACAAGGGGCTGCCGTTCAGCGTGCTCGGCTCCTTCGAAAACACCAATGTCGGCTCCTCCCTGGTCTATGGTGCCCTGTGCAGCCTGGTGGTCTCCATCGGTCTGGCCATGCGCCTCAAGCTCGGGGCAAGCAACTGGATGAAGGCGGCTCCGCAGGGGATCATGGCCATGCTGCCCGCCATCAACATCCTGCTGTTCGCCTGGACCATCGGCGCCGTGGTGCGCGATGTGGAGACCGGTAAATACCTGGCCTCTCTGGCCAATGGCAATCTGCCGGTGGAAGTGCTGCCCGCCGTGGTCTTCGTGCTCTCCTGTGCCATGGCGTTTGCCACCGGCACCAGCTGGGGTACCTTCGGCATCATGCTGCCGCTGGCCGGCGACATGGCGGCCGCCAGCGACATCAGTCTGATGCTGCCCATGCTGGCCGCCGTACTGGCAGGGTCCGTGTTCGGGGATCACAGCTCCCCCATCTCCAGCACCAGCATCCTGTCTGCTACCGGGGCCGGTTGCCATCACATCGATCACGTGATGACCCAGCTGCCCTATGCCCTGGCCATCGCCTTTGGCGCTGCGCTCGGCTACCTGGTGATGGGGCTGATGCACTCCGCGCTAGCCGGTTTCACCGTGAGCGGGCTCTGGTTCCTGATCTTCTCCGGTTACCATGTGCGCAAAGCCCGGGCGTATAGCGCCGTGGCAGTCGCATAAGAGAACAAGGGGCCTGCGGGCCCCTTGGTTTTGGCAGGGGCTTTGGTTAGCATGCGCCCCATCACTCCCGTTTCGGAACCCCATCATGGCTTCACTGCACTACAAATTTGCCACCATGAACTCAGGCAAATCGACCCAGCTCATCCAGGCCCACTTCAACTATCTGGAGCGTGGCATGTATCCGCTGGCCATGACGCCCGCCATCGACGATCGCTTCGGTGCCGGCGTCATCAGTGCCAGGGTCGGTCTTGAGCTGAAAGTGGAGGTGTTCAGCGACAGCTGCGATCTGTTCGAGATGGTCAAGGCGCGCCACGCAAAGCGGCACATCGATGTCTTCATCGTTGACGAGGCGCAGTTCCTGACCCGTGAGCAGGTTTACCAGCTCGCCCGCATCGTCGACGAGCAGGACATTCCGGTGATTGCCTATGGTCTCAAGACCGATTTTCGCGGCGAACTGTTTCCCGGCTCCTACCACCTGCTCTGTCTGGCGGACAAGTTCGAGGAGCTAAAAAGCATCTGCTGGTGCGGCAACAAGGCCCACATGAACTCGCGGGTCAACGAGGCGGGGCAGGTGATGCGCGACGGTGAGCAGGTGGAGATCGGCGGCAACGATCGCTATGTGTCGCTCTGCCGCAAGCATTATCTGGAAGGACGGGCCTTCAAGTAACCCGTGGCTGGCTCGTGCAGCCTGGACACCAAAGAGGGCGCCCATCTGGCGCCCTCTTTGTCTATGGGAGTCAGTCGATCTCGATGTCCACAGGGGCGATGATGGGGTCGGCCGCCGGGAGGCGGTGGAAGAGCTGGCGAAAATGCTGCTGTACCCGGCCTATGTCCACCAGGGACATGCCGGAGGCGAAGCCGAACCAGACATAGAGCCCGGTGAGGTCGCGAAACATGGGAGGGAGGTAGCGAGGGGCGTCGATGAGCCCCTCCAGATAGTGCTGATAGAGCACGGGGATGTCGTCCAGGGTCACCTTGCCGACGAACAGCATGGGCAGGATCTCCGGCACCCCCTCCAGCACGGCGCTGCGAATGAAGTTCACCGTCTCCACATAGCCCTTCACATAGGAGAGATCCTTGGTAAAGCAGGCGCCCCCTTCGACCATGCCTCCGCGAAACACCCGCTGGGTGATCTTGTAGGCGTCGTGCTCGCTGGCCCCCTTGGCCACGAAGTGGCGGAACACCTCGATGAAATCGGCGCCACGCTCCGCCATGTCGATGGCCATGACCCGATCCGAGATGCGCTTGGCCCTGTCCGGGAAGGAGCTGAACGTGAGGGTCTCGATGAGTACTGCCAGCCCCTCCTGACAGGCGGTGATGCGGGGCGAGCCGGCGCCGAGCCAGGTGGCGTAAGATTGCTGGCGGCCGTTGAGGGTGGTGCCGACGTGAACCCAGCCTTCGTGTACCTCCAGCACCTGCAGATCGAGCTCCGAGAAACGGGCGTGGGAGTTGAGCTTGATGTAATCCCCCCCGGCGGCGGCATCGGAGACAATGCCATCGCTGAGCTTGACCTGGACTGTGCCGTCGCTGAAGTAGCTCGACAGCTTGCCCTGCAACCTCGCCACCGCGACTTCCCCCTCGAACTCCTTGGGGTAGGGACGCACCAGGTGGCGGGCGCCGGGCAGGGAGAAGATGTCGCACAATCTGGCCCCCAGCTCCTTCAGGGTCTTGCGATCCCCGCGCAGGTGATCGCTTGCCGAGCCGTAGAGCCGCTGGCTGTAGCGCTGGAAGTCAGGCTGCCCGCGCTGGCGCAGCATCTCGATGACCACCATGTACTGATCCACCGTCTCTTGCAGGATCCGGCCGAGATCGTCCTGAGGGCCGAGGCGCCGGCGGATCCTGTCCCTCAACTCCTTGAGCTCAAGGTACTTGTTGCGGGGATCGAACCCCAGGGGGAGGGATTCATAGAAGTGCCTGTCGATGGCGGGCAGTGCCTTGCCGCCACTTGCCAGAAAGTCGCTCTGCAGGTGACGGGGCCATTTGATGGCATCCAGGATGCGGATGGGTTTTTGCAGGGCGAGCAGTTCATCCGAGAGGGATTTGAGGTGCAGGCGATACTTTTCTTGGATGGTCATCGGGCTCTTTGGAGGCGAGTGCGCTACGAGAATGGCTGAGTATAGGCACAGGGCCTGTCAAAAAGAAGCGAGACGACGGGGATCCGGCCTGTGTGCTTTTGGTTGTCTGAAAATTGGTTTAGACTGCGCCCCTTGATCTCTACCGTGTCGTGAAAATGATGAATATCCCCAGCTCTGAAATGATAATGCGTTGGTTGCAACAGGCCCGGATCGAGCACTATGTGTGCGATCAGTGTCATGGCATCCACATGGTCTCCCTGCAGTCCGTTGAGGGCATCCAGGAGAGCCGGATCTTCGTGGAAGAGGAAGGGCTGCTGTTCTCATCCGAGCTGGAAGTGCGCCCCTCATCGCTGCTGCCCCTGGTGGCCGAACTGGGTCGTCTCAACATGCAATATCCGTCCCTCAAGGTGTTCCTCGACATCATCGATGACAACCTGCCACGCCTCGTCGTGGGTCACACCGTCTTTACCAAGGCGGGTCTCACCGTCGAGCAGTTCCTGCTGTTCGTTGAAAGCACCACGGCAGCCACCCATGAAGTGGTTTCCGAATGTGAACGCCTTGGCTTCCTCAATCTGCCGGAAATCCAGGTCGCACCGGAATCCGTTCACTGACCTCAGCACCTGAACTGTGCGTTTAATGTGCGAACGGTTCGCTGCGGCTAAAAAGCCGTTGACGGCGGCGGGGCTTTCCCCTAAATTACGCCCCGTTCCAGCGCAACGGCGCAGCGGACACTGTGTTGGCTGAACACGTTAAACCACAGACAAAAATTTGGTGCGGTATCCGAGAGGCTGCCCACCGACGAAGTCGGCAAGATGCACGCGCAGCGGGCTCCGAAAGCCACTTCAAGCAGTAAAAATTTGGTGAGGTGTCCGAGTGGCTGAAGGAGCACGCCTGGAAAGTGTGTATACGGCAACGTATCGAGGGTTCGAATCCCTCCCTCACCGCCAAATATAACCCGTTGAATTTCAACGGGTTTTTTCATTTCTAGACTTGCGTGATTTTTTTCCTGGATCAACTGGGTGGAACAATCATGTATCTGAGTAAAAATGCCTCCGGCACCTACTACACTCGTCTCCCGCTGCCTAAGTCACTACGTGACCGTGGCTTGCCCTTCGCTATCCGTACTTCCCTTTGCACCAAAGATAGGCAGCTCGCCGTAGACCGCAACCTGGCAGTGGCAGCTCGTACTCGCGCACTTATCGCGGCTACTCCTGCCGATACTGCCCCCCGCAGTTTCTATCGCTGGATCCGCGCCGATCTAGACGCGTTCAAAGCAGCGGGGTTCATCCCTCCTCAAACACCTTCCACACCTCGTGAACCTTCTGTTGATGCCTCAGCTTGCCCCAGCAGTGGGATCATGCTCACCCACGCATTGGCGAGATTCATCGAGACTAAAACCAGTGAGGGGATCCAGCATAGGTCGGTGGGCCAGCTCCAACTTCGGATCAACGCCTTCGTCACCTGGGCCAAAGGCGTCAAAATTGATGAGGTGACGCCCGCACTGGCACAGGAGTATCGCAACATCTTGCTGCGCAAGACCAACCTCAGTTTCAAAACCAAAGGGGATTACCTCGCCGCCCTGAAACAGTTCTTCCGTTGGTGCGTGGCGCTGGACTATTGCAGCCGTAACCCTTTTGATGGGTTGACGGCAGGCAAGAAGCCGCACAAACGGGCGGATGAGGAGCGAGTGCGCTGGCATCGCCCTCAACTGGCTCAGCTGTTTGCCAGCCTGCGCAGCAAACAATCCCAGAAAGGCAAAAAATTGAGAGTTCAAGACTGGTGGGTGCCCCTGCTGTGCCTGTATGCCGGGCTGCGACCCTCCGAGGCTTGCCAGCTCAAAACGCAAAATATCAAACAGGTCGAGGGGATTTGGTGTTTGGTGGTCGATGCGGGAGAAGCGGATCAGCAGCTCAAAACCGTCAATGCGTACCGTACCGTGCCACTGCACAGTGCGTTGATCGGACATCAATTCCTAGACTATGTGGAGAGTCGTCGCAGTCAAGGGAAGGTATTTTTGTTCGATGACCATCAGGCAAAGACGACGATTGGGCGCATAACATCACCTGTCGCTTCCAACGCCACCTCAATGATGCTGGCATCGTAGGTCAGGGCCGCCCCACCATTTACGGGATGAGACACACGTTTATCGATGAGCTGCAACAGGCGGACGTTGCTGAGCATATTGTGGCTGAGTTGGCGGGACATAGTAAAACAGGGATCACTTTTGGCCGCTATGGTAAACGGGTAAGCGTCTCTCTTTTGAAAGAAAAGATAGAGTTGATTCCCAGAGACTTAGTATAAGTGTCAATCCAGTACCGTCTGGTGAACTTTTGCTGTAGTGCTCATAGACGTATAAGCCCCAACTCAATGCCTGTCTCTTGATCAGATCTTGATCCCCTGCGCCATCAGATCCTTGGCGGCAAGAAAACCCTCCATTTTACTTTGCA
>NZ_JAPCIQ010000033.1:0-39829 GCF_027707405.1 Aeromonas sp. QDB68
TAACCTGGCCAGAAGGAGGCAATATCAATATGATGCACGGCGACAGCAGGGTGATGGTGGTGGTGTGTTTGGAGACAACCAGTTTACCAGCACCCTGTCTGTCAACTTCCACTTTCCCAGGATCCCGCGAAGAACCTTTTTATTGTCACTCTTTTGTGGGGAACCCCCCGAAGTGGCGGTTATCGAGGCAATACGCAGGAGGAGATGATGCCCGGTGCCGTGTTGATGGCATCAATGGGCATTCAACTCATCGAGAGGCAGTGAAAAACTCCCCACGAAGACATCGATGAAGTAGCGCATGGCGGGGTTCATCCTGGCGTCCAGCATCTGCTCGAGGCGCTTTCGCGCGGGCTCGAACTCCCGGTTGCCGACGCTCAGCTCCTCCAGACACTTGGTGTAGGCACAGAGGGTGTCTGCATCCTTCACCAGGCTGGTGAGGGCCTCGTCCTGGGCGCCGGAGTCGAGCAGGGGGCGAAAGTCCTCGACCAGCTCAGGCGGCAACATGCCCAGCAGGCGCTGCTCGGCGGCAAGCTCAATCTTCTTGTATTCACGGGCGATTTCGGGATTGAAGTACTTGACCGGGGTGGGCAGATCCCCGGTCAGCACCTCGCTGCTGTCGTGGTAGAGGGCCATGACGGCGGCCCGGTCTGCATCCACCTGAGCGCCGAACAGGCGATTGCTGATAAGGCCGAGGGCGTGGGCCACCATGGCAACCTGCAAGCTGTGCTCGGCGATGTTTTCGGGCTGGATGTTGCGCATCAGGGGCCAGCGGTAGATGAGGCGCATACGGGCGAGGTTGGCAAAAAAATGGCTGGGCAGCATGAAAGACCTCGAATGGGGCAATGAAAAAGGGCAGACCCTAGTCTGCCCTTTTTTCCACCCGCAAGGATAGTCTGAGATGGGCTGTCAGCGGATGTAGCGGCCCGATTCGGCCTCGTGGTTGGTCACTATCATCTGGCCGATGGGGGCAAGGCTGATGAGGGCCAGCTTGAGGTGCTGGATGCCGAACGGGATGCCGACGATGGTGACGAAACAGGCCAGCGCCGAGGCGATGTGGCCGATGGCCAGCCAGACCCCGATGAGCACAAACCAGAGAATGTTGCCAATCAGCCCCAGGGCACCGGTGCCGATGTCGCTCTGGCCCGTCATGCTCTTGCGGCTCACCGCCTGCTTGCCAAACGGGAAGAAGGTGAAAGTGCCGATGACGAAGCAGGCGCGTCCCCAGGGGATCCCGATGAGGGAGATGAAGCAGAGCAGCCCCGCCAGCCACCAGGCCAGCCCCATGAAGACGCCTCCCAGCACGAACCAGAGCAGATTGAACAAGAAGCGGAAAAAGGACATGTGGGTGACTCCAGCAGCACGTAAATTGGTTGTCACCATAGCGAGCCCTGCCGGGGGACGCAATGGCGCAGGCGAGAAGGTGGACAATTTGGGTCGCAGCACGCCATTTTTGTGCCTGATTGGCGGCGGATGGCGATCAAAATGGCCCGTTCGCCGTGAAAAAGAGTGAGCCAGTGCAAATTATTGCGGATGGAATGCTTGAACTCGGTGCAAGGCTTCCCCATATAGGAGAAAGTCTTGCGCAAATTGTGCTGTCTGTGCCCCGGATGGGGGATGTGCGGCTCGACGCGACCACTGCACGCCGCTATAATGTCGCGTCATATTTTCTCATCACAAAGACAGTCGTTGTCTTTATAAACAGGAAGACTCCGGGCTTGCCCGGGGGCAATAAAGGGTCAGCACGCAGTGCTGAGTTGAACGAGGTAAAAGAATGCAAGTTTCTGTAGAGACAACCCAGGGTCTGGAACGCCGTCTTACCATCACTGTACCGGCCGCTACCGTTGACGCCGCCGTGCGCAAAGAATTGAATGGCCTGGCCAAAACCCGTCGCATCGACGGTTTCCGTCCTGGCAAGGCTCCGGTTGCCATCATCAAGAAGATGTTCGGTGCCATGGCTCACGCCCGCGTTGCCGATGAAATGATGCAGAACAACTTCATCAAGGCCATCATCGAGAACAAACTGAGCCCGGCTGGCGCCCCGACCATGGATCCGAAAGAGATCAAAGAAGGTCAGGATTTCGAGTTCACCGCCACTTTCGAAGTGTATCCGGAGTTCGAAGTTGCCGGTCTGGAGAGCATCAAGGTCGAGAAGCCGGTTGCCACCGTTAAGGACAGCGACCTGGAAAACATGATCGACACCCTGCGCAAGCAGCACGCCACCTGGACTGAAGCCGCTGTGGCTGCCGCCAACGGCATGCGTGTGACCATGGACTTCGTCGGTTCCATCGACGGTGAAGAGTTCGACGGTGGCAAGGCTGAAGGCTTCACCCTGGAACTGGGCGCTGGCCGCATGATCCCGGGCTTCGAAGACGCCATCCTGGGCAAGAAAGCGGGCGACGAGTTCACCATCGAGGTGACTTTCCCGGCTGACTACCACGCCGAAGCCCTGAAGGGCAAGGCTGCCAAGTTTGCCTCCAAGCTGCACAAGGTTGAAGAGCAAGTGCTGCCCGAGCTGACCGAAGAGTTCGTCAAGCGTTTCGGCATCGAGAGCGGCAGCGTTGAAGAGCTGAAGGCTGAAGTGCGCAAGAACATGGAGCGCGAACTGGCCCAGGCCCTGAAAAACAGCGTGAAAGAGCAGGTACTGAACGGCCTGGTTGAAGCCAACCAGATCGATCTGCCGAAGGCTGCTGTTGCCCAGGAAATCGACACCCTGCGTCAGCAGGCTCTGCAGCGCTTCGGTGGCTTCCAGGGCGGCAACGCCCCCGAGCTGCCGGCCGAGCTGTTCCAGGCCCAGGCCGAGCGCCGTGTCCGCGTTGGTCTGCTGCTGGGTGACGTCATCCGCACCAACGAGATCAAGGCTGACGACGCCCGTGTGACCAGCATCATCGAGTCCATGGCCACTGCCTACGAAGATCCGAAAGAAGTGATCGAGTACTATCAGCAGAACGAGCAGATGCTGAACGGCGTGCGCAACCTGGCCATTGAAGATCAAGCCATCGATCTGATCCTGTCCAAGGCGCAAGTCACCGAGAAAGAAGTTGCCTTCGACGAAGTGATCAACAAGTCCGGTGCCGCTGCCTAAGAACATTTGACTTAAGGTCAAAACTGTTAAGTATAATGGCTCGTGTGATCTCCACTCGGGCCATTTTATTTTAGGGACAATGCCTTATGTACAAGAACTATAACGATGTGACTGAATCCCCACGCAATGCGCTCATCCCGATGGTGGTAGAGCAAACCGCGAAAGGGGAGCGTTCCTACGACATCTATTCCCGTCTGCTGAAAGAGCGGGTGATCTTCCTGACCGGTCAGGTCGAGGATCACATGGCGAACCTGGTGGTGGCCCAACTGCTGTTCCTGGAGTCCGAGAACCCGGATCAGGACATCAGCATCTACATCAACTCGCCGGGTGGCGCCGTCACTGCGGGTATGTCCATTTATGACACCATGCAGTTCATCAAGCCGGACGTGAGCACCGTCTGCATGGGGCAGGCCTGCTCCATGGGGGCCTTCCTGCTGGCCGGTGGCGCCAAAGGCAAGCGTTTCTGCCTGCCCAATGCCCGAGTGATGATCCACCAGCCGCTGGGCGGCTTCCAGGGCCAGGCTTCTGACATCCAGATCCATGCCCAGGAGATCCTGAAAATCAAGAATACCCTGAACGATCGTCTGGCGTTCCATACCGGTCAGGACATGGCCACCATCGAGCGCGACACCGACCGTGACAACTTCATGTCCGCCGAACAGGCCGTTGCCTATGGTCTGGTTGACGGCATCCTGAGCCAGCGCGGCTGAGCAGGGTACCCCGTCCTGTTGTAAACTCAACAGGACGATCCATCCTCTATTGATAAAACGAGGTCGCTGAATGACAGAGAAACGCAAGGGTGAGGGCGACAAGCTGCTGTATTGCTCTTTCTGCGGCAAAAGCCAGCATGAAGTGCGCAAGCTGATCGCTGGCCCTTCCGTCTACGTATGTGATGAGTGTGTCGAGCTGTGCAACGACATCATCCGCGAAGAGATCCGCGAGATCTCTCCCAAGCGCGATGGTAGCGAGCTGCCGACCCCTCATGAAATCCGCGCCCATCTGGACGACTACGTGATCGGTCAGGAGTACGCCAAGAAGGTGCTGGCAGTGGCTGTCTACAACCACTACAAGCGTCTTCGCAGCGGCAGCGAGTCCGGTGGCGTGGAGCTGGGCAAATCCAACATCCTGCTGATTGGCCCCACCGGCAGCGGCAAGACTCTGCTGGCCGAGACCCTGGCTCGTCTGCTGGATGTGCCCTTCACCATGGCCGATGCCACCACCCTGACCGAAGCCGGTTACGTGGGCGAGGACGTGGAGAACATCATCCAGAAGTTGCTGCAAAAGTGCGACTACGACGTGGAGAAGGCCCAGCGCGGTATCGTCTACATCGACGAGATCGACAAGATCTCCCGCAAGTCGGACAACCCCTCCATCACCCGCGACGTCTCCGGGGAAGGGGTGCAGCAGGCACTGCTGAAACTGATCGAAGGCACCATCGCCTCCGTGCCGCCCCAGGGCGGTCGCAAGCACCCGCAGCAGGAGTTTTTGCAGGTCGACACCTCCAAGATCCTCTTCATCTGTGGTGGTGCTTTCGCGGGGCTGGACAAGGTGATCGAGCAGCGCTCCGTCAAGGGCACCGGCATCGGTTTTGGCGCCGAGGTGAAATCCAAGAATGCCAAGGCAACCCTGAGCGAGAACTTTGCCAAGGTGGAGCCGGAAGATCTCATCAAGTACGGTCTCATCCCCGAGTTCATCGGCCGTCTGCCGGTGGTCGCGACCCTGACCGAGCTTGACGAGGCTGCCCTCATCCAGATCCTGAAAGAGCCGAAAAACGCGCTGACCAAGCAGTATGCCGCGCTGTTCGCCCTGGAAGAGGTGGAGCTGGAGTTTCGTGACGACGCGCTCAATGCCATTGCCCGCAAGGCCATGGAGCGCAAAACCGGTGCCCGGGGTCTGCGTTCCATTGTCGAGGCCGTACTGCTCGACACCATGTATGACCTGCCCTCCCTGAAAGGGGTCAGCAAGGTGGTGATCGACGAGACGGTGATCAAGGGAGACTCCGCGCCCCTGATGATCTACGACAATCCCGAGACTCAGGCCGCAGCCTCAGAGTAACTGTCTGATTTTTAATCACATAAAGGGGCTTTTTGCCCCTTTCATGCTTTTTACGGCCAAGGCGATTGAATCTCATCTTTGCGCCCCCATATACTCAGCCAAGCCTTTGCCAACGGTATAACAAGCCGAGAGGACATATATGAACCTAGAGCGTTCAGAACGCATCGAGATTCCCGTCCTGCCTCTTCGTGACGTGGTGGTCTATCCCCACATGGTCATTCCACTCTTTGTGGGGCGGGAAAAATCCATTCGCTGTCTGGAAGCGGCCATGGAGCAGGACAAGAAAGTCCTGCTGGTGGCCCAGAAGGATGCGTCGACTGACGAACCGACGGTGGAGGAAATTTTCTCCGTCGGGACAGTGGCCAATATTCTGCAGATGCTCAAGCTGCCGGACGGCACCGTCAAGGTGCTGGTGGAGGGGGGCCAGCGTGCCCGCCTTGAGCGGATGATCGACGATCGCGACTTCTTTGTCGGTGAGGCCCAGTACATCGCGTCCGCCCCCATCGAGGAGAAGGATCAGGACGTGCTGGTGCGCTCTGCCATCGGCCAGTTCGAAGGTTACATCAAGCTCAACAAGAAGATCCCGCCCGAGGTACTCACCTCGATTTCGGCGATTGACGATGCGGCGCGCCTGGCCGATACCATGGCTGCCCACATGCCGCTCAAGCTCGAAGACAAGCAGAAGGTGCTGGAAATCGCCTCCGTGTCCGAGCGCATCGAGTTTCTGATGGCCATGATGGAGTCGGAGATCGACCTGTTGCAGGTCGAGAAACGCATCCGCTCTCGGGTCAAGAAGCAGATGGAGAAGAGCCAGCGGGAGTATTACCTCAACGAGCAGATGAAGGCCATCCAGAAAGAGCTGGGTGAGCTGGAAGACAGCCCGGATGAATTCGAAGCCCTCAATCGCAAGATTGAAGAGGCCGGGATGCCGGAGGATGCCCGCGAGAAGGCCCAGGCCGAGCTCGCCAAGCTCAAGATGATGTCCCCCATGTCGGCGGAAGCCACCGTGGTGCGCAGCTATGTGGACTGGATGGTGCAGGTGCCCTGGAAGGCCCGCTCCAAGGTCAAGAAAGACCTAGGCAAGGCCCAGGAGGTGCTGGATGCGGATCACTATGGCCTGGACAAGGTCAAGGATCGCATCCTCGAATACCTGGCAGTGCAGGCGCGTGTGAACAAGCTTAAGGGCCCCATCCTCTGCCTGGTCGGGCCTCCCGGGGTGGGCAAGACTTCCCTGGGCCAGTCCATCGCCAAGGCCACCGGCCGCAAGTATGTGCGCATGGCCCTGGGTGGGGTGCGTGACGAGGCGGAGATCCGTGGTCACCGCCGTACCTACATCGGCTCCATGCCCGGCAAGCTCATCCAGAAGATGGCGAAAGTCGGCGTGAAGAACCCGCTGTTCCTGCTCGACGAAATCGACAAGATGAGCTCGGACATGCGTGGCGATCCCGCTTCCGCCCTGCTGGAGGTGCTGGATCCCGAGCAGAACAGCAGCTTCAACGATCACTATCTGGAAGTGGATTATGACCTGTCGGACGTGATGTTCGTGGCCACCTCCAACTCCATGAACATACCGGGTCCGCTGCTGGACCGGATGGAAGTGATCCGTCTGTCCGGTTACACCGAGGACGAGAAGCTCAACATTGCCAAGCAGCACCTGGTGGCCAAGCAGATCCAGCGCAACGGCCTGAAGCCTTCCGAGATCACCATCGAGGATTCGGCGCTGATCGGGGTGATTCGCTACTACACCCGCGAGGCGGGTGTGCGCAGCCTGGAGCGTGAAATCTCCAAAATCTGTCGCAAGGCAGTCAAACGCATCCTGCTGGACAAGAGCATCAAGCATGTTCAGGTCAACCAGGAGAACCTCAAGGAGTTCCTGGGGGTACAGCGCTTTGACTATGGCAAGGCCACCGACCAGAACCAGATTGGTCAGGTGTGCGGGCTGGCTTGGACCGAAGTGGGGGGCGATCTGCTCACCATCGAGACCACCAACATGCCGGGCAAGGGCAAGCTCACTTACACCGGTTCCCTCGGTGACGTGATGCAGGAGTCCATCCAGGCGGCCATGACAGTGGTGCGAGCCCGTGCCGAGAAGCTGCGTATCAACGGCGACTTCTACGAGAAGCGCGACATCCACGTGCACGTGCCGGAAGGGGCGACCCCGAAAGACGGCCCGAGCGCCGGTATCGCCATGTGTACCGCCCTGGTCTCCAGCCTCACCGGCAACCCGGTGCGTGCCGACGTGGCCATGACGGGTGAAATCACCCTGCGTGGCGAGGTGTTGCCCATCGGTGGTCTCAAGGAGAAACTGCTGGCGGCCCACCGTGGTGGCATCAAGCGTGTGCTGATCCCGAAAGAGAACGAACGTGACCTCGAGGAGATCCCGGCCAACGTCAAACAAGATCTTGAAATCTATCCGGTTCGCTGGATTGATGAGGTGCTTGCACTGGCGTTGCAGGACAATCCGCAAGGTTTCGAACGCGTTTCTGTCGTGTAAATGTTGATGCGCCGCAAATTTGGCGCATTCGGGGGGGGGTTAAGGCTTGCATGCACCGGACAACGGAAGTAGCCTTGACCACCGATCGGGTACTCATGATGAGTCGCAATGCGTGATGTGGCGCGGGTTTGCGCCAGATTGTCACTTGCAACTGATCAGGAGGCTTGTTATAAAACCTCCACTTGTTGTGGCCAGGGAAATCAGCGCCGCAGCGATGTTCGATAAAAGGGGAATATAAGAGTGAATAAATCTCAACTGATTGACAAGATTGCAGACGGTGCTGATATCTCCAAAGCTGCCGCTGGTCGTGCGCTGGATGCCTTCATCGATGCCGTGGGCGAAGCCCTGAAAGAGGGTGACCAGGTTGCTCTGGTTGGTTTCGGTACTTTCGCCGTTCGCGAGCGTGCAGCCCGTTCCGGCCGCAACCCGCAAACTGGTGCGACCATCGAAATCGCTGCCGGTAAAGTTCCTGCCTTCAAAGCCGGCAAGGCCCTGAAAGACGCGGTCAACTAAGCCGGTCGCTGATATCTATCGGCACCGTCCTTGGTCTCTGACCAGACAAGTGAGAGGGCTCTCCCTCATACTGCTTGACCAAGGCGCATCGCAATCGGTGCGCCTTTTCATTATTTACGCCCATCGAGTTCGGGAGCATAAGTACAAACATGATGTTGGATAAACTACGCGAAGGGGCGCAGGGCAAGGTAGCCAAGGTTATCTTGGGCCTGATCATCCTCTCCTTTGCCTTGGCCGGCGTAGGCAGCTACCTCAATGGCCCGGCACGTACCGCCCCCGCCACCGTCAACGGCAATGACATCAGTGCCCCCGCACTGGAGAATGCCTACCGCAATGAGCGGGCCCGCATGGAATCCCAAATGGGTGAGGCCTTCAACCAGCTGGCCGCCAATCCCGATTACATGAAACAGTTCCGCCGTGGCGTGCTGGACCGTCTGATCGATCAGGCGCTGATCGATGACAAGGCTCGCTCCCTGGGTCTGCGCGTCAGCGATGAGCAAATCAAGCAGGCCATCGTCGCCATGCCCGAGTTTGCCGAGAACGGCAAGTTCAGCAATGACCGCTACCTGCAGCTCATTCGCCGTGCCGGCATGACCCCCGAGATGTTCCGCGACTCCCTGCGCCAGGACATGGTGCGCCAGCAATTGATGGGCGCCGTGCTGGGATCGGAGTTCGCCCTCAAGGGTGAAGCCGAGCAACTGGATCGTCTCTACAACCAGACCCGTGACCTGCGCCTGATCCGTCTGGCCGCTTCCGCCTATGTGGACGGGATCGAGGTGAGCGATGCCGAGGTGGAGCAGTTCTACAAGGCCAACAGTGCTCGCTTCATGAACGACGAGACGGTCAAGGTCGACTATCTGCTGCTCGATGCCGCGAACCTTGGCAAGAACATCAAGGTCACCGAGCAGGATGCCCAGGATTACTACGACCAGCATCAGGATCTGTTCCAGCGTCCCGAGCGCCGTCAGGTGGCGCACATCCTGATCCCGTTTGGCAAGGATGAAAAGGCCGCCGAGCAGAAAGCCGAGGCCGTGCTGGCCAAGGCCAAGGCGGGTGACGATTTCGCCGCGCTGGCCAAGGCCGACTCCTCCGATACCTTCTCCGCGAAGAAGGGCGGGGAGCTCGACTGGTTCGAGAAAGGGGTGATGGATCCTGCCTTCGAGAAAGCCGCGTTCGCGCTGGCCAAGGCTGGCGATCTCTCCGCCGTGGTGAAGAGCCCATTCGGCTTCCACATCATCAAGCTGCTGGCCGTCGAGCCTGCCAAGACCAAGCCCTTCGTGGACGTGATGAGCGATACCATCGCCCGTCTGCAGTCTGAGAAGGCCAAGGAGCAGTTCTTCGCCGAACAGCAGAAGATGGCCGACAGCAGCTTCGAGAACCCGGACTCCCTGGACTTGACCGCCGAAGCCATGGGCCTCCAGGTGCAGTCCACCGGCTATTTCAGCCAGGCCGATGCGCCGGCACCGCTCAATGATCCCAAGGTGCTCTCCGTGGCGTTCTCCGAACAGCTGCGTGATGACAACACCAACTCCGACGTGATCGAGCTGGCCGACGGCAAGGCGCTGGTGCTGCACATCATGGGTCACCAGCCGAAGGCGGCCAAGCCGCTTGCCGAGGTGAAAGAGCAGGTGATCACCGCCATCAAGCACGACAAGGCCAGTGAAGTGGCCCGTGGCAAGGCCCAGGGTCTGCTGGACAAGCTCAAGGCCGGTGAGAACGTTCAGGCCGACCTGACCGCGCTGGGTCTGAAAGTGGATACCCATACCGGCGTATCCCGTTTCGCCCAGGAGATGGACCAGAACCTGGTGACCCAGGTGTTCCGCATGCCCCATCCGACCGATGGCAAGCCGAGCGTCGAGCTGGTGACCGAAGCCAACGGTGATCGTGTGGTGGTGGCGCTGGACAAGGTCAACGTCATCAAGGAGCCGTCCCAGATGGTGAGCCTGCTGCAAGGTCAGCTGGGTCAGGGCAAGGCACAGGCCGACTACAAGTCGCTGATCGACGAGCTGCGCAAGGCGGCCAAGATCGAATACTTCACCGACGTGGAAGCCACTGTCGAGTAGGTCAGCCTCACGGCCCCAAGTGTGAAAACGGCTCCATGATGGAGCCGTTTTTTTGTGCCATCGACAGCCCGGCAGAGCGGGCGGGCGCAGGAGGGAAGGGGCCAGGCACGGGCCTGTGCTGCCTATCCTGGCTGGGGATGAGCGGGACAGGTGTATGACAGCGCTCTGTACTCTTGCTCTCCCTATCCCCAATCCTTCTCTTGCTGTGGGGCGTGATCAAGGAGGCATAAAAAAACCGGCGCACGAGGCGCCGGTTCTGATCGCTTTGCTTGAAAGCGGAGGATTACACCACACCCTGGGTGCGCAGGTAATCCTCGTAGGTGCCGCCGAAGTCGCGGATGCCGTCTTCGGTCAGTTCCAGGATGCGGGTCGCCAGGGAGGAGACGAACTCGCGGTCGTGGGAGACGAAGATCAGGGTGCCCTTGTACATCTCCAGCGCCAGGTTCAAGGATTCGATGGATTCCATGTCCAGGTGGTTGGTCGGTTCGTCCATGATGAGGATGTTGGGGCGCTGCATCATCAGCTTGCCGAACAGCATGCGGCCCTGTTCACCACCGGAGAGCACCTTGACCGGCTTCTTGATGTCGTCCTGGGAGAAGAGCAGACGACCCAGCACGGAGCGCACCGCCTGTTCGTCTTCGTTTTCCTGCTTCCACTGTGCCATCCAGTCGAACACATTGAGATCGGTGTCGAAATCTTCGGCGTGATCCTGGGCGTAGTAGCCGATCTGGGCGTTCTCGGACCACTTGATGGTGCCGGTATCCGGTGCCAGGGCACCGACCAGCGTCTTGATCAGGGTGGACTTACCGATCCCGTTGGTACCCAGGATGGCGACCTTCTCGCCCACTTCCAGCATCATGTTGAGCCCCTTGAACAGGGGACCGTCGCCATAACCCTTGGAGACGCCTTCGATCTCCAGGATGTTGCGGTAGAGCTTCTTGTCCTGCTCGAAGCGGATGAAGGGGTTCTGACGGCTGGAGACCTTCACTTCCTCAATCTTGATCTTGTCGATCTGCTTGAGGCGGGAGGTAGCCTGGCTGGACTTGGAGGCGTTGGCGCTGAAGCGGGAGACGAAGGATTGCAGATCGGCGATCTGGGCCTTCTTCTTGGCGTTGTCGGCCAGCAGGCGCTCGCGGGCCTGGGTGGCAGCCAGCATGTACTCGTCGTAGTTGCCCGGGTAGACCCGCAGCTCGCCGTAGTCCAGATCCGCCATGTGGGTGCAGACGGAGTTCAGGAAGTGACGGTCGTGAGAGATGATGATCATGGTGCTTTCACGATCGTTGAGCACCTGCTCCAGCCAGCGAATGGTGTTGATGTCCAGGTTGTTGGTCGGTTCGTCCAGCAACAGGATGTCGGGGTTGGAGAACAGCGCCTGCGCCAGCAGTACCCGCAGTTTCCAGCCCGGGGCCACTTCGCTCATCGGGCCGTTGTGCTGCTCGATGGGAATACCGGCACCCAGCAGCAGTTCGCCTGCGCGGGATTCGGCGGTGTAGCCATCATATTCGGCGACCAGGCCTTCCAGCTCGGCGGCCTTCATGTAGTCGTCGTCGGTGGCCTCCAGGTTGGCGTAGATGGCATCGCGTTCGGCGATGGCGGCCCACAGCTCGGTGTGGCCCATCATGACCACGTCCAGCACGCGCATCTCTTCGTAGGCGAACTGATCCTGGCGCAGCTTACCGATGCGCTCGTTGACATCCAGGCTCACATTGCCGCCGGTGGGTTCGAGATCGCCGCCGAGGATCTTCATGAAGGTGGACTTGCCACAGCCGTTGGCACCGATGAGGCCGTAGCGGTTGCCGCCGCCAAACTTGACGCTGATGTTCTCAAACAGCGGCTTGGCGCCGAACTGCATGGTGATGTTGTTGCTTGAAAGCACTGGAATGTCCCGGTTGGTCTGTCAAATGGCGCGCATTATGGCACAGATCCCCCGAAAGTTTTAGCAGGAACTGTGATCTGGCCCCATTGCAGGGGGTAAGGTTTCACGACCAGGCCAGCAACGGGCTCCGGCCTCTCTTGCAGAGGCGAGGCGAGGGGGCGGTCATGAAAAAAGCCGGCACTGGGCCGGCTTGGATGCGTGGGATGCCACTCAGTGGGCGGAGGCGCCAGAGGCACCGAGCCCGGTCTGGGAGCGGACGAACTGCGGGAAGAACTTCGCATGCTCGTCGGAGGCTGCCTGGGACTTGTCAGTGACCGAGAAGAACCAGATCCCGATGAAGGCCAGCCCCATGGAGAAGAGCGCCGGGTATTCGTAGGGGAAGATGGCCTGGGCATGGCCCAGTACTTTCACCCAGACGGTGGGGCCCAGGATCATCAGGGTCACGGCGCTGATGAGACCGAGCCAGCCGCCATAGACGGCGCCACGGGTGGTCAGGCGGGACCAGAACATGGAGAGGAAGAGCACCGGGAAGTTGCAGCTCGCCGCGATGGAGAACGCCAGGCCCACCATGAAGGCGATGTTCTGCTTCTCGAACAGGATGCCAAGGCCGATGGCGACCACACCCAGTACCAGGGTGGTCATCTTGGAGACGCGCAGCTCGTCGGCCTCGTTGGCCTTGCCTTCCTTGATGACGCAGGCATAGAGGTCGTGAGAGACCGCGGAGGCCCCCGCCAGGGTCAGCCCGGCCACGACAGCCAGTATGGTGGCAAACGCCACGGCGGAGATGAAGCCCAGGAACAGGCTGCCGCCCACCGCATCGGCCAGATGGACCGCCGCCATGTTGGTGCCCCCCAGCAGGGCGCCGGTGGCGTCCTTGAAGTCCGGGTTGGTGCTGACCAGCAGGATGGCGCCAAAGCCGATGATGAAGGTGAGGATGTAGAAGTAGCCGATGAAGCCGGTGGCATAGAACACCGATTTACGGGCTTCCTTGGCATCGCTCACTGTGAAGAAGCGCATCAGGATGTGAGGCAGACCTGCGGTACCGAACATCAGGGCCAGCCCAAGGGAGATGGCGGAGATGGGGTCGGCGACCAGGCCGCCCGGGCTCATGATGGCCGCACCATTGGCATGCACCTTGACCGCTTCGCTGAACAGGGTACCGACGTCGAAGTTGACGGACTTCATCACCATGATGGCCATGAAGGAGGCACCGGAGAGCAGCATCACCGCCTTGATGATCTGTACCCAGGTGGTGGCCAGCATGCCGCCGAACAGCACGTAGAGCACCATCAGGATGCCGACCAGCACCACGGCCACATGGTATTGGAGGCCGAACAGCAGCTCGATGAGCTTGCCGGCACCGACCATCTGGGCGATGAGGTAGAGGGCGACCACCACCAGGGAGCCGCTGGCGGAGAGGCTGCGCACCGAGGTCTGCTTGAGGCGGTAGGAGGCCACGTCGGCAAAGGTGTACTTGCCGAGGTTGCGCAGCCGCTCCGCGATCAGGAACAGGATGATGGGCCAGCCCACCAGGAAGCCGATGGAGTAGATGAGACCGTCGTAGCCCGAGGTATAGACCAGGGCGGAGATGCCGAGGAAGGAGGCGGCGGACATGTAGTCACCGGCGATGGCCAGACCGTTCTGGAAGCCGGTGATGCGCCTGCCGGCGGCGTAGTAGTCGGAAGCCGAGCGGTTGCGCTTGGAGGCCCAGTAGGTGATGAACAGGGTCGCGGCCACGAAGATCACGAACATCACGATGGCCGAGATATTGAGGGGTTGGCGTTGCACCTCGCCGCTGATGGCGTCGGCCGCCAGCAAGGGGGTGGAGATCAGACCTGCCAGCGGCAGCAGAAACTTGCCTTTCATGATTGCGCTCCCTTGAGGATCTTCTGGTTCAGTTCGTCGAACTCGCCGTTGGCACGAAATACGTAGATACCGGTCAGCACGAAGGCCGATACGATGAGACCAATCCCGACCGGGATACCACGGGTGATGCTGGAGCCTTCACTCAAGGGGGTGCCAAGCCAGCCCGGCGCAAAGGCGATGAGCAGGATGAACGCCAGGTAGAGCCCCAGCATCAGGATGGAGAGGGTCCAGGCAAAACGCTGGCGTTTGGCGACCAGTGCCTGGAAGTTGGGATCTTGCTGGATCCGAAGATACGGTTGCTGTTCCATTGCAGTTCTCCATGACAGTGAATGTCAGCGGTGGATGAGGGGTTCCCTACCGGACAGCACGGCTGTCCATGTAAGCAAAATGTGAATTAAATGTTATTTCCGAACAATTAGACTTTGGGATAAGCCAGCGGGCCGCCCTGATGCAGGCGTACAAAGACAAGGGCGGCGGTGACGGCATCGCTCAGGGCGTCGTGGGGGGGCAGGGCTGGCAGCGCCAGATGGCGACAGATCGCGGCCAGGTGCAGATCGATGGCGGCGTCGGGATAGCGGCGATAGAGGTGATCGTGATAGAGGCGGCTCACCTCGATGCCGCGCTGGGGGAGGGTGAGCCCCCACAGCCGTTGGCAGGCGAGGTTGAGAATGCGCAGGTCATAGGCGATGTGATACCCCACCAGCTCACGGGGGCCGATGAACTCCAGCAGCGCGCGCAGCGCGGGCTCCAGTGCCATGCCCTGTTGCAGATCCTGATGGCGCAGGCCGTGGATCACCACGGACCCGGCGCTCAGGCTGGCGGGAGCCTGGACCCGGATGGCAAGGGCATCGCCCGTCTCTATCCGGTTGCCCCGGATACGCACCGCCCCGATGGAGACGATCTCCGCCAGCGCCGGATCCAGGCTGGTGGTCTCGAAGTCCAGCGCCACCCACTCGTCGCCAGCAGGGCGGGCAAAGAGCGGGGCAAACTCCCCCTCCCGAAACGTCCTGCCAAGCCAGCGGCGGCGCCAGTGCATCCACATCGCTATTGCCTAAGACGAAAGTGCAAGGTGAGCCATTGCTGGAACTTCTTCACCTGGTGCAGGGCATGGCGCAGCAGATCCCGCTCTGCGGGGCCGAGGTCGGCCACCCGCACCCGTCCGTCTCCCTCCTGCAACTGGCTGCGCAGCCGAAGCCGCATGAACAGCCGGAAGGCCTCCGCCAGATTGGTGCCATAGTCCCGGCTGAGGCGTCCCTGGCCCACCAGGGCCTCGATGCGCCCCGTGGTCGAGGTCTCCAGGATCCCCGCCTCCAGGGAGAGTACCCGGACGCCGTGGACAAGGGGGAAGAGGCCGCCCCGCTTGAGATCCAGCCCCTCCGGGGCTTGCTCCAGCCTGCCAAAGAGGGTGAGGGGGGCGTGAAAGGCGACGGCGGCCCTTGCCATCTCCGCCAGCAGATCCGGCCGGTCGGCGAGGCAGGCCCGCAGGCGACGGGCGACGGGGGCGAGCCGGGCGCGATCTCCCGTGATGGCCTGGGCATCGGCCAGGGTGGCGAGCCAGAGCAGATCCGCTTCGCTGGCGCACACACAGGCCTGCTCTATCCCTTGCAGCCAGCCGCCAAGCGGCTTCACCCAGGCCGGGTTGTTGACCATCACCCTGCCCGGGCAAGGGGGATAACCCAGGCGCGCCAGCATGGCGCTGAAGGCGGCCAGATCCGCCGACTGGGTGGGCCACGGCAGGCCATCCGGCAGGATCAGGGCATTGTCCTGATCGGTTTTCTGGATCTGTTCGCCACGCCCCTCCGACCCCAGCATCAGCAGGCACACCTGCTCTTGCTGCGCCGCGGGGATCACCAGGGAAAAGGCCTTGGCGATCAACTGCTCGTTGATGGTGGCGATGAGCTTCATCAGGAACAGGGTGTGGATCCCCTGGGCAAACAGGGAGCGAATGAGCTGCTGCTGCTCCCGGGCGACCGCCTCGAGGGCGGCCGGGGAGTCGGCGCGGGCGATGCGCAGGGTCAACACATGGGAGTGGGTGGAGAAGAGCCCGAGCACCTGGGTCAAATGCAGGATGCCTGCCACCTCCTGCCCCTGCCAGATGACCAGGCGCTTGATGCGGTGGCGGGTCATCAGCAGCAGGGCATCGAACAGATAGCTCCCCAGTGGCAGACCCGTCAGCGGGGTGGGGGTCAGCACCGCCAGCGGCGCACTGAGCGGCAATCCCTTGAGGGTGAGGGCGTGGAGCAGGGTCTTGCGGGTCGCCAGGCTCAGGCTGCCGTCTGCTCCGGGATAGAGCAGGCAGTCGGTGCCCCTGGCCACCATGGCCTCGGTGGCGGCCAGGAGCGAGAGGCTGCTTTCCACGATGAGCGGCGCCTGCAGATGGTCGGGAGCGATGCGGGTCAGGATGAACTCTGCCAGGTTCTGCTGTCCGAGCTGGCCGCGGCGCTCCTGCTCCCGCTGGCGCTCCGCCAGGGTGGCGGTGAAGTAGCGGGCGATATGGGGGTGCTCGTCGCACAGGGCCAGAAAGACGGGGCGGGGAATGAGCTGGCAGAGGGTATCTTCCAGGGCGGCGAAACGGTGGCGGCAGTGCCCGTCAAACTGGGCACGGACGTCGAACATGTCCCCCTCGCCATAGTCGCCAAAGGATTGATGGGGGGCAGACTCTTCCACGGCCCCCTTGATGATGAGGTAGAGCCCGGCGGGCTCCTCCCCGGCGTGCTGCACCGTCTGGCCCGCGCGAAAGTAGCAGATGCTGAGGTGCTGACCGAGCCGCTGGCGTGCCTCCTCGTCCAGGCCGTCGAACGGTGGACGGGCAAAATTGAACAGAAGTGACATGACAGGCTCCACCGTGACCATGGGGCCAGTCTGACAAAGGCTCCACCACCGGGCCAGCCGACTTTAGTCGCAGGCCCGGGGCTGCCTCCCTGTACCTGCCCATAACACTCTGGTAACGTTGTGGTATGACCAGTTGAATCAAAAGGACGAAGACGGAGATGGAAAAGCCAAGGGTCAAATGGGTGTTTCAGGAGGGGATCGCCGAGGTGATGCTCTGCCGGGGGGACAAGCTCAACGCGCTGGATCGGGCCATGTTCGACGCCATCGACGAGACGCTGAACGCGCTATCCCGGCAAAAAGGGCTGCGGGCCGTGATCCTGCACGGGGAGGGGCGGGCGTTCTGCGCCGGGCTGGATGTGAAATCTATGCTGAGGCAGCCGGTGGCGGCGCTGGAGATCCTCAAGCGCGAGGCGGACGAGGCGACCAACCTGGCCCAGCGGGTGGCCTATGGCTGGCATCAATTGCCGGTGCCCGTGATTGCGGTGACCCAGGGGGTCTGTTTTGGCGGCGGCCTGCAGATAGCGCTCGGCGCCGATTTCCGCTTCAGCACCCCGGATTGCCGCTTCTCGGTGATGGAGATCAAGTGGGGCATCATCCCCGACATGAGCGGCAGCGTCACCCTGCGCAACCTGATGGGGATGGATACCGCCATGGAGCTTGCCATGAGCGGGCGCGAGCTGGAAGCCAGCGAAGCCAAGTCCCTCGGCCTGGTGAGCCGGGTGTGCGCGGATCCCCTGGAAGAGGCGCGGGCCTTTGCCCGGACCCTGATCACCAAGTCGCCGGATGCGCTGGCGGGGATCAAGCAGCTCTACACCCAGGCCTGGGCTCGCAGTGACGAGGCCATGCTCAAGGAAGAGACCCGGTTGCAGAGGCAGATCCTGGGGCGCCCCAACCAGTGGCGGGCGACCCTCAACAGCCTGTTTCGCTGGCGCCTGCCATTCGGACCGCGCCGCAACGCGCTTTGAACCCCTCACCCATCCAACACAAATGAAAATGGCAGCCGAAGCTGCCATTTTGCATTGTGCCGTCTGATTACTTGGCAACGGTATCCGGGTCTGCCTCGAAGGGGTGGCCGGTTTGCTCGCGCATCAGGTTCACTTCGGCGCGGTTTTCAATCCAGTAGTCGGCGTTCTTGATGCCGAGCTTTTCCGGGTGGAACACGGGATCCAGACCCTTGGCCAGCTGTGCCTCGTAGTCTTTCAGACAGGCGAAAGCCGGCTTTTGCAGCATCAGGATGGCACCGATGTTGAGCCAGGCCATCAGGCCGACGCCGATGTCCCCCAGGCCCCAGGCCAGATCGGCGGTCTTGACGGTGCCGTAGACGGTGGCAGCCATCAGCGCAATCTTCAGCAGGAAGGTGAGCCAGGGGCGGTTAATCTTGCGGTTGACAAAAGCGATGTTGGTTTCGGCGATGTAGTAGTAGGCCACGATGGTGGTGAAGGCGAAGAAGAACAGGGCGATGGCGACGAAGTAGTTGCCAAAGCCTGGCATCATGCTTTCCATGGCGGTCTGCACATAGCCGGGGCCTGCCGCGATGCCGGCGATGCCGGTGTAGAGGGCGGCACCGTCCGGGCCCTGCACGTTGTACAGGCCGGTGATGAGCAGCATGAAGCCGGTGGCGGAGCAGACGAACAGGGTGTCGATGTAGACGGAGAACGCCTGTACCAGGCCCTGCTTGGCCGGGTGGCTCACCGCCGCGGCGGAGGAGGCGTGGGGGCCCGTCCCCTGGGCGGCTTCGTTGGAGTAGACCCCGCGCTTGACACCCCACATGATGGCCAGACCCAGAATGGCGCCGAAGCCGGCTTCCATCCCGAAGGCACTCTTCCAGATGAGCAGGATCACGCCCGGCAGTTGGCCGATGTTCAGGGCGATGATGACGCAGGCCACGATGATGTAACCCAGCGCCATGAAGGGCACCACGGTACTGGCGAAATTGGCGATGCGTTTGACGCCGCCGAAGATGATGAAACCGAGCAGCAGCGCCAGACCGGCGGCGGTGACGTTGGGATCGATGTCAAAGGCGGTCTGCAGGCTGGAGCCGATGGAGTTCGCCTGTACGCCCGGCAGCAGCACGCCGCAGGCGAAGATGGTGGCGATGGCGAAGGTCCAGGCATACCACTTCATGCCCAGGCCCTTCTCGATGTAGAAGGCCGGACCGCCGCGATATTCACCGTTGATCTTCTCCTTGTAGACCTGGCCCAGGGTGGACTCCACGAAGGCGGAGCTGGCGCCAAGGAAGGCGACCATCCACATCCAGAACAGGGCACCCGGGCCGCCGAAGGTGATGGCAGTGGCCACACCGGCGATGTTGCCGGTACCGACGCGACCGGCCAGGGTCATGGAGAGTGCCTGGAAGGAGGAGACACCGGCATCGTTGCCCTTGCCCTGAAACATCAGGCGTATCATGCCTTTCAAGTGGCGCAGTTGCAGGAAACGGCTGCGCAGGGAGAAGTAGAGGCCTACCCCCAGACACAGATAGATGAGCGCTGGGCTCCAAATCACGCCATTGATGGCATTGACGATCTCATTCATGTACAACAACTCCTTTGTTGCGCTGTCTTGGCGAGGTCTATATGCCTCGCTCCCTTAACATTGAAATATGCGGTGACCAAGGGGGTCACTCAGGATTGTGCGGGACTTTCGACTGGTTAGTCCGCGGGATTTAACATATCGGTTTGTTCAGGGCCTTCCTAGTGAAAAGTGTTGTGACTTTGTTAATTTGTGAATTGACATTAACAAATGGTGAATGGAACTGGACAAGATTCGGTACATACCCATCATCTGCCGCTTTGCCATGCCCAGAGGGCTGATTGAGGTAATGCAAATAGGAGGCCAGGAGTGGCAACAAGGGAAAACAGGTGCATCATTCGCCTCGCCGGGGAGGAAGATGGGACCGGATTGACGGGGTTGTTTGCCCAGCTGGGCTACCCCAACCCTGACGGGGCGGTCAGCGCCAGGCTGGCCCAGCCCGATCCGGCTCGGGAGGTACTGCTGGCCCTGTGCGAGGGGATCCCGGTGGGGGTGCTGGTGTGGCATCGCCTGCAGCCCATGCACCTTGCACCAGCCTGGGGCCTGATCTCGGCGCTGGTTGTCGATGAGGGTGCAAGGGGAGGGGGCATCGGGGCCCTGCTGCTGGCGGCGGCAGAGCAGCGGGCGGCAGCCCTGGGGTGCGGCCAGCTGGAGCTCTCCAGCAGCCTCAAGCGCGAAGGGGCGCACCGATTTTATCTGGCGCAAGGGTATTGCGAGCGTCCGAAACGTTTTGTGAAAACTGTCTGATTGGCAAGAGGAGTCCGTGTGTTCTGGTCCAGGTTGAAAGAGGTATTGGGTGGTGCATCTCCCCGGGAGCCCCGTCTCCCAGAAGAGCAGGAGTGGCGCGAGGCGCTGGCTGCGGTGCCCATCTTGCAGGGGCTTGAAGAAGAAGAGGCGCAGAGGCTGATGGAGCTGGCGCGCCATTTTCTCTCGCGCAAGACCCTCACCCAGATCGGGGTAGAACTGACGCCCCGCCAGCAGGGGGTGCTGGCCCTGCAGGCAGTGCTGCCCATCCTGCACCTGGGGTTCGATTGGTATCGAGGTTTCCACGAGGTGATCATCATCCCCGAGCCCGTGACCCGTCGTCAGGAGGTGCAGGACGAGTTCGGGCTGGTGAGCGAATTTGAAGAGGAGAACGCCGGTGAATCCTGGCCCCAGGGGCCGCTGGTGCTGGCCTGGAGTGAATTGCAGCAGGACGGGGACTGGGACGGATTCAACCTGGTGATCCATGAGCTTGCCCACAAGCTCGACATGCTGGGAGGGGATGCGGACGGTGCACCGCCCCTGCCGCGGGGCATGGATCCCCAGCAATGGACCCGGGCGCTGCAAGGTGCGTTTGACGAGATGAACGATCAGTTGACCAGAGAGGAGGTGACCGAGATAGACCCCTACGCCGCCTCGCATCCCGCCGAATTCTTCGCGGTGTGCAGCGAGAGCTTCTTCACCGATCCGTTGCGTCTGCGCGCCGTCTACCCTGCGGTCTATGACCAGTTCGCCCGCTTCTACGGCCAGGATCCCGCCGCCCGCTACCCGGCCACCCGATTGCTGGCTGGGGATCCCGGAGCGCAGGGCTGACCGGCACGGTGTCCGGGCGGCAGAAAGACAAAAGGCACCCGAGGGTGCCTTTTTCGTGACAGCGATGTCGCCGGGTGCTTAGGCAGCGGCTTTGAGCTCGACGGGAGCGGCTTTCTTCTGCTCGCCGATGGGCAGCACGGTGCGACCGAACTGCTCGTTGATCACGGTGGCCATGGCCAGGTAGATGGCGCTGGCGCCGCAGATGATGCCTTCGAAACCGGCGATGGTGCCGATCAGGGTGCTGCCGGTGAAGTCACGGGCGGCCAGCAGGAAGAACAGCACGGTCAGGGAGGCGAACACGAACTGCTTCACGCGGGGGAAGTTGACGGTCCCGATCAGCATGAACAGGGTGAACATGCCCCACATCAGCAGGTACCAGCCCATGTAGGCGTGGGGGGTGGCCTCGGCCAGACCCATGGTCGGCATCACCAGCAGGAACACCAGGCTCCACCAGAAGGTGCCGTAGGAGATGAAAGCGGTGACACCGAAGGTGTTGCCACGCTTGTACTCCATGATGCCGGCGATGATCTGGGCCAGACCGCCATAGCACAGACCCATGGCCAGGATCATGGCGCTGATGGGGAAGAAACCTGCGTTATGGATGTTCAGCAGAATGGTGGTCATACCGAAACCCATCAGACCCAGAGGGGCAGGGTTGGCCAATTTTTCGCTCACGTGGTGTTCTCCAACAATAGAGGTGGGGTTGATAAAAGACGCGCGATTTTAGGCAGGCTCAGGGTCCCGGGCAAGGGGGGGACACACAGAAATGGTAAAAAAAGAACACGAAAGTTTAAGTGGCCAACCATTCGTGCCATTCAGGTAGACGAGTGGTGAATGAAAAACGTTTTCAACGTTGCGATTTTGTATAAAAGGCACCTTGGCATGAAAGTCGGCAACGACGATGGTGACTGGGATTGGTGAGGGAAACGCGCCCCGGATGGTCGCGTCATGGCGGCTTGATTGAAAAATGAGTTCATATGCCATCATACCAGAGTGTTTCCCTCCTGTTTGTGACCCATGGACCTCCCGTATCGCTTGCCATCGCAGTGTCCGTTGCGCTCCCCATTTTCTCGTCAACCCCGCGCTCGCCACCGTGTTCCCTACACAAGGGCGGGGCGCCAGAGAAACCCGCAAGCGCGCCGTGTTGACTGCCACGGGCGAAAGAGGCGCAAGATTAACGGGCAGGATCAGAGGCTGCCCTTGTCAAAAAGCCAGAGGCGGGATGGGCCATGGGCCCAGTAAAAACGCTTCGAAATGGAAGGGGGGGCGCGGGGTTGGCCCTGTGGCGTGCGCGAGAGGGTGTTCAGGATTGGCCCGATTAGACACTGTATATCTGATCGGGCCATCTATTTTGACATGCCGACATGCCGACATGCCGACATGCCGACATGCCGACATGCCGACATGCTGGATAAAGGGATAACCGGATTGTTCGGGACGGCTAGCGAGAGACATATCCTGATGGAAGGGGTCAGGGGAGGGAGCCCCTCGGGCCATGTGCCGTCGGGGCAAACAAGAGGGGCATCCGGCGGGCGCCGGATCAGTTGTCCAGGGTCAGCACCACCTTGGCTTCCTTGTCCGTCTCCTTCACCTGGCTGTCGAGCACGAAGAGGCGCTCCGGCGCGATGCCCTGGGTATCCACCAGATACTCCTTGGTGTTCTGGGCGCGGCGCATGGCGAGGTTTCGCAGGGACTTGGCGGTGATGAGCTGCTGATCCCGCAG
This sequence comes from Aeromonas sp. QDB68, assembly GCF_027707405.1. Lineage (NCBI taxonomy): Bacteria > Pseudomonadati > Pseudomonadota > Gammaproteobacteria > Aeromonadales > Aeromonadaceae > Aeromonas > Aeromonas sp. QDB68. The sequence goes on from NZ_JAPCIQ010000033.1 coordinate 22,609, forward strand.
CAGGAGCACCGCCTGGGCGCGCAGGGCCTCGCTCCCTTCATCGAGTCGCAACCGGTCGGCCAGATCCCCGAGATCTTCGTTGAACTTGGCTTCATAGGCCTCTGCCAGTGCGGATTGCATGGCGGGATCCTGCTCCAGCAGCGTCAAATCCACCGGGCTGCCGGTGATCTTGGCCAGCAGCCGCTCAAGCTTCTGACGCTGAAGGATGGGGCGCTCTTCGTTGAAGTTGACCTTGCCGCGGATGTTCATGCTGAGCTTGGGCCTCTCCTTGAGGGCCTGGGCGAGGGTGGTCAGCTTGGTCTGCTGGGTCGGGGTCAGGGCGGGATCGCCGGGCAGGAAGGGGAGCTCGTCGAGATCCTTGGTGCCCCCCGTCAAGGACGCAAGCAGGGAGAAGGGGGAGGTGATGGCCTTGCCGAGGGTATTGCCGAGCACGTCCCAGAAGATATTGCCCAGGCTGAAATCAGGCTGATCCAGATTGCCCTTCACCTTGAGGTTCATCTTGATGACGCCGTTCGAATCGCTCAGCAGGGCGATGGCGAGGCCGAGGGGCAGATCCTTGGCCTGCTCGCTCTTGACCTTCTCCCCGAGTTGCAGCTTCTTGATGGTGATGTCGTTGTCCCCCTCCAGCCGGTTGCCCTGCAGCTTGTAGTTGAGCTTCATGGAGAGCTGCCCCTTGTCGATGGCATAGCCTGCATAGGTGCTGGAGTAGGGGGTGAAGGTGGTGAGCTCCAGGTTGTTAAAGGCCACGGCCACATCCAGCACGGGATCCTCGATGAGCAGGTTGGCGCCCCCCCGGATGGTGACGGGGGCGTAGCGGTCCACCTTGCCGTTGAAGGCGAGCTCGGAGCGCTGCCCCGGGGTGTTGCTGATATGGCGGCTCTGGCCGTCGAGGGAGGCGATGTCCACCACGAACTCCGGGCTCAGGCTGCGATCGGCGAAGCGCAGGTTGCCCTGGGCGGTACGGATCTGATCGATGACGATGTGCGGGGCGGGGGCGCTCTCCCTGGCGTTCGCGGCGGGTTGCGGCAGCAGCAGTTGCTGCACGTTGGTGATCCCCTCTTCGTTGATCTCGATGCGGGCATAGGGTTTGCTGAGCAGGATGTCGGCGATGTGCAGTTTCTGGCTCAGGCCATCATAGTGCAGGCCGCTCAATTGCAGATTCTCTATCTGGAGCAGGCGCTGGTTGTCGGCCCGATCCAGCACGTTGAGCCCCGCGACCTCGAGTCCACCGCTTATCTCCAGCTTGCTGATGGCCCCCTGGCGGTCGGTGGCCAGGTCCAGCCTGGTGCGGCTGGCAAGCTCGCCGTCCCGCACGCTGATACGCAGCAGATCCTGCAGGTAGGGTTGAGCCAGGGTCAGCGGCAGCCCCTGCTGGCGGATGGCGCCGTTCAGGGTGAAGGGGGTCAGCCCCAGGGTGCCGTCAAACGCCACCGTCGTCCTGGTGTCGAGGGCTGCGTTGAGGGTGAGGGGGCTGGGTTGGGCGGCCTGGCTGCCAAGGGGCCCCAGGGTGAGGGCGAGGGCGGAGATGGCCCGTTTCAGGGGCTTGCCGCTGGTGGCTTCGGTCAGGGTGAGGCTGCCCTGGTCGATGCGGGTCTGCTTGAGGGCCCATTGCCAGGGCTTGGCGGGGGTGGCCGGTTGTTTGCCCCCCTTGGGGGTCTTCTGGGGGATCAGCAGGTCCGCGAGATCCAGTTGTTGCTGGTGGTCGAGGACGGCGGTGATGGCCGGGCTCTTGAGGATGGCGGCATCGAGCTCAAGGCGCTGCTTGTTGCCATCGATGCGGATCCCGGTCAGCGCCAACTGCTTGAAGCGGGCAAATTCCTCCCCCTTGTTGCGTGTGAGCTGCCAGTTGGCCAGGGTCAGCTTGCCCTTTGACAACTGCCAGTCCAGTCCCTGCTTGCCCTGGGTGAGGCGATAGGCGAGCTCGGCGCTGGCCTCCCCTTTGGCGAGGGTCGCCTTGAGATAGGGGGCCCAGAGGGGGGCGAAGGGGGCGATGGCCACCTTGCCAAGGCTGAGGTTGCCCTTGCCGGCGCCGCTCATCATGTCGAATTCCCCTTCGGCCTTGAGGGGGCTCTTCTCGTTGACGGTGGCGCTCAGGCGATAGGGGTTGAGCACCCCCTCTGCGCTGGAAAATCCGGGCAGGTGCAGGGTGAGCTTGTCCAGGGTGAGGGGCGGCACCCACCCCGAGCTGCTCTGCTTGCGGCTGTCCCGGTAGCTGAGCCGGCCCTGCTCGACGGACAGCTTGCCAATGGTCACCAGCACGGGCTCGGCGCTAGCTGGCGGCGCTTGCTCCGGCGCAGGGGAGAGCAGGGAGGCCAGTGCATCGATCAGGTTGAAGCGCGCCTCCCCCTTGAGATCCTCGAGGCGCACCAGATCTGCCCTGGGGGCGGTCAGGGTGGCCTCTTCCAGTACCAGGGCGCGCTGCTGCCAGCTCGCTTTCAAGGCGGGAATGAGCTTCAGCTCTTCAAATGACACCAGCGCTTGCTGCTGGTCATCGAGCAGGGCGCTGGGCCCCAGCACGAGGGAGGGGGAGCGGATCCCCACCTCTATCTTGCCAAGGGAGAGGTGCAGACCGTAATGGGTGGCAAGCCAGCCGGGGAGATGGCGCTGGATGAGGGTCGGCGCCTGCCAGAGCAGGATGGTGATGCCGATGAGCAGGAGCGCGAGAAGATAGAGGGCATAGCGCAGCAGACGAGCGGGCAGAGGCTTGAGCATGATGGTCTCCATTTGATGCGCATATGGTAGCAATTAATCGTGCCCGGTTCATGGGAAGGACTCATGAGGTGCGCCGCACTCTGACCGGGCTGGGGAATTATTGTGCGACCAAGGCCGGATTTCCCCCGTTTGCCCCACCTCGCCGCTTGCCCAAACCGCCCACTCTGTCCGGCATGTCGCGACGGGCGATGTGGGGAACAAGGGGGTTGCCGGGTCAGGGCCTGCCACTGCGGATATCCACTGGAAAACCGGGATACCGGGGGCGAGATACCCCCAGAGTCTGTCAATCCCCGTCGGTTTTCAAGCCGCCGAGGGAGTGGATGCAGCGCTGCTCGGCGGCATCGAGCTCGGCCATCACCATCTGGATGTCCTCCAGCTGCTGGCGCAGGGAGTGGCGTCTGGCCTCGATGAGCTGGATCATGGAGTGAAGCTGCATCCGGCTGGAGCGGTCGGTGTCGTACATGTCGAACAGCTCGCGGATCTCCGCCAGGCTGAACCCGAGGCGTTTGCCGCGCAGGGTCAATTTCAGGCGGATCCTGTCCTTGTGGCTGTAGATGCGGGTCTGCCCCTCCCGGGTCGGGGTGATGAGCCCCTCGTCCTCGTAATAGCGGATGGTGCGTGGGGTGATGTCGAACTCCTGGGCCAGCTCCGAGATGCTGTAGGTCCTCTCCTTGCCACTGGCGTGTCTGGCTCTCATGGTGCGCCCTCCTGATGAGCTGGCGGGGTCCTGGCCCCGCGGCAAGGGCCGGGGTCATGATGCATGATGGCCTCCCGGGGTGCGCTGCTCGCGCTCTTGTGCTAGGCGCCGTCCCCTCCCGTGCAGGGCCTGGCCGACCCGGGAGCCGTTGGGGCGCCCCAGCAGCTCGCTCACCCACTGGCCGGTGGCGGCCAGCTGGTCGAGATCGACGCCGGTGCTCATGCCAAGGCCGTGCAGCAGATAGACCACCTCTTCCGACGCTACATTGCCGGAGGCGCCGGGGGCATAGGGGCAGCCGCCGAGCCCGGCCACCGAGCAGTCGATGGTGCGGATGCCGTGCTCGAGCGCCGGCAGCAGGTTGGCCAGCCCCTGGCCGTAGGTGTCGTGAAAATGAACCGCAAGCCGGCCCGCCGGGATCTCGTGCAGCACCGCATCCAGCATGGGAGCCACGGTGCCCGGGGTGCCGACGCCGATGGTGTCGCCGAGGGATATCTCGTGGCAGCCCAGATCCAGCAGCCGCTCGGCCAGGGCGGCGACCCGTTTCGGGCGGGTCGGGCCGTCGAACGGGCAGGCGATGACGGTGGAGAGGTAGCCGCGCACCTTGATGCCGAGGCTGCGCGCCTCCTGCACCAGGGGGGCAAAGCGCACCAGGGACTCCTCCACGCTGATGCCGATGTTGGCCCGGGTGAAGCCGTCCGAGCAGGCGGTGAAGAGGCCTATCTCGTCGGCGCGTGCGGCGATGGCGGCCTGCAGACCCTGCAGATTGGGCACCAGGGCGCCATAGCGGGTCGGCCCCCTGCGCGGCAGGGCGTTAAAGAGTGCGGCGGAATCCGCCATCTGCGGCACCTTTTTGGGCGACACGAAGGCCCCCACCTCGATGCGCTGCAACCCGCTCTCGGCCAGGCGGGCGATGAGCGCCAGCCGCTGCGCCAGGGAGAGGGTGGCGGTCTCATTTTGCAGGCCGTCCCGCGGCCCCATCTCCACCAGGCTGACCTTGTCGTCCCGGTTCTCGTGCGTGTGGCTCATGAGCGCTCCTCCTGCGCGGTATGGTCCTCGGCAAAGCGCACCAGCACGGCGCCCTGGCTCACCTGTTCCCCCTGGCGGCACTGCAGGGCCTCAATCACCCCGTCCCGGTCAGCCTTGAGGACGTGCTCCATCTTCATCGCCTCCAGCACCAGCAGGGGTTGCCCCTTGCTGACCGGCTGGCCGGCCTCGACCTGCAGCGCCACCACGATGCCGTGCATGGGGGCCAGGATGCCCGGGACATGGCTCGTGTCGTGATCATCGTGGAGCTGATGATGCTGATCATCGAGCGAGAAGCGGATGCGTCTGCCCGCCAGGTGCAGCAAATAGGCGCCCTCGCCGAGGGGCTGCACCGGATAGCGTTGCCAATGTCCACCTTGGCACAGGCGGATCTGATCTGACCCGAGTTCGAACGGGATCTGCTCGCTCTGCCAGAGCAGGGCGCCTCCTCGCTCGGTGAGGGTGAGAGTGCGGGTCTCCTCGCCGATGCGCACCGTGGCGCAAAAGCGGCGGGTGGGGCCCAGCCGAAAGCCTGCGGCCTGCTGCCAGGGGGAGGCATCGCGCTCGCAAGTGGCGAGCCAGAGGGTGGCGAGGGGCCAGGCGATCGCCGGAACAGGCAGGGTGTCGGTGGGAATGGGCCACTGGGTGTGGTGGCGCATCGCCAGCACCTCTGGCACTTCGCACAGGCGTTGCAGGAGCGGGCCGTTGTGCACCAGAGGGCCAAGATCCAGGGCTGCCAGGGCATCGGCCAGGGTGGCAAAGGCTTCGCTGCGGCTCGGTGCGTGGGCGACGAGCTTGGCGATCATGGGGTCGTAATAGGGGCTCACCTCATCGCCGGCGCCGACGCCGGTGTCGATGCGCACCCCCTTGGGCCAGGTGAGCCAGTGGATGGGGCCGCTCGCTGGCAGAAAACCGGCGGCCACGTCCTCGGCGTAGAGGCGCGCCTCCACCGCGTGGCCACGCAGCACCACCTGCTCCTGGGTGAGGGGCAGCGGTTTGCCCTCGGCCACCGCCAACTGCCAGGCCACCAGATCCTGGCCGGTGATGGCTTCGGTAACCGGGTGCTCCACCTGCAACCGGGTGTTCATCTCCATGAAGAAGAACTCCTCCTTGCAGAGCAGAAACTCGATGGTGCCGGCCCCCCGATAGGCGATGGCCTTGGCCGCAGCCACGGCCGCCTCGCCCATGGCGCGGCGCAGGGCAGGGGAGATGTCGGGGGCGGGGGCCTCTTCGATCACCTTCTGGTGGCGGCGCTGCAAGGAGCAGTCCCTGTCCCCCAGGTAGATGGCGTTGCCGAGGGCATCGGCAAAGACCTGCACCTCCACGTGACGGGCGCAGGGGAGATAGCGCTCCAGCAGCACATGGTCGTCGCCAAAGGCGGCACTCGCCTCCCGCTTGACCGCCGCCAGGGCTGCGTCAAAGTCGGCCAGCTGATCGACCCGGCGCATCCCCTTGCCACCGCCGCCACTGGCTGCCTTGATAAGGAGCGGGAAGCCCACCTGGCTCGCCTGATCGCGCAAAAAATCGGGGTGCTGATCCGCGCCGTGATAACCGGGTAGCACGGGGACGCCGGCTGCCTGCATCAGCCCCTTGGCCCCCGACTTGTCCCCCATGGCGAGGATGGCGGCGCCGCTTGGGCCGACAAAGCGCACGCCCCGCTGTTCGCAGGCGGTGGCAAAGTCGCTGTTCTCGGAGAGGAAACCGTAGCCTGGGTGGATGGCGTCGGCATTCGCCTCTTTGGCAATCTTGAGCACCTTGCCGGTGTCGAGGTAGCTCTCCCGGGCGGGGGCCGGCCCCAGATGCCAGGCCTCGTCGGCTTCGCGCACATGCATGGCGCGGGCGTCGGCGTCGGAGTAGAGGGCGATGGTGTGAATGCCGAGGCGCCGTGCTGTCTTGATGATACGCACGGCGATTTCACCGCGATTGGCGATCAGCAGGCGCTTGATGGGAGTGTGGTTGGTCATGCTACCTCCCTGCTGTTCAAGGTGCACATGTGCGAAGCGTGTTGATCCACACTCCAGTGATATTGACCACAGCTGGCGATCAGCAGGGGCTTGATGGGGTGGTATTGAGTCATGCTTCGTCCTTGAAACGGGGGCGCCAGGTTGGGGGGCGTTTGTCGAAGAAGGCCTGGATCCCCTCCTGGGCCTCGAGGCCGACCCGTACCCGGGCGATGGTCTCGACGGTCTGCTCTTCGTGCTGGTGGCCTGGGCGCCCTTCGAGGGCGGCCAGCAGCCGCTTGGTCTCCTTCATCGCCTGGGGGCCGTTGCGACACAACCGCAGGGCCATGGCGCGTCCCTCCGCCAGCAACTGATCAGGCTGGCTGAGCCTGTGCACCACGTTGAGTCGGCAGGCGGTGATGGCATCGAAAGGCTCCGCGCTCAGCATGTAGCGGCGGGCCTGGCGCATCCCCATGGCGCGCACCACGTAGGGGCTGATCACCGCAGGCACCAGTCCCAGGGTCACCTCGGAGAGGCAGAAGCGGGCATTTTCGCTGGCCAGCACGATGTCGCAGGCGCAGACAAGGCCTAAGGCTCCGCCGTAGGCGGCCCCCTGCACCAGGGCCACCGTGGGGAAGGGCAGCTCGTCCAGTGCCTGCATCAGGTGGGCCAGCACCCGGGCGTCCTCGCGATTCTTGTCAAAGGCGCGGGGGTCGAACGACTCCCCTGCTATCTTGCGCATCCACTCGAGATCGGCGCCCGCGCAAAAATGCGGCCCCTCGGCGCGCAGCAGCAGCACGTGGGGGCGGTCGGCCAGCGGCTGGCCGTGGGCCAGCTCGTCGAGGCAGTCGAGCAGCCCCTGCATCAGGTCGGCATCAAGGGCGTTGTGACGGGCCGGGCGGGAGAGCACCAGCTCGATCACCGGGCCGTGGCGCTCCAGGCGAAAATGGGCAAGGGGATCGTTGAAGAGCGGGTCTGACATATGAACTCCTTACATCCGGAAGATGCCGTACTGCCCGGGGCCCGGCTCGGCCCCCTGGCAGGCCGCCAGCGCCAGGGCCAGCACGGTGCGGCTCTGGACCGGGTCGATGACGCCGTCATCCCACAGGCGAGCACTGGCGTAATATGGGTGACCCTGGCGCTCGTACTGCGCGATCACCGGGGCGCGAATGGCGGCCGCCTCCGGCTCGCCCAGAGTCTTGCCCTCGGCGGCCAGCTTGTCCCGGCGCACCTGCACCAGCACCCCGGCCGCCTGCTCGCCCCCCATGACGGAGATGCGGCTGTTGGGCCAGCTGAAGAGAAAATCCGGTTCATAGGCGCGCCCGCACATGCCGTAGTTGCCGGCACCGAAGCTGCCGCCGACGATCAGAGTGATCTTGGGCACCCGGCTGCAGGCCACGGCGGTCACCAGCTTGGCGCCGTGCTTGGCGATCCCCTCTTTCTCCGCCGTACTCCCCACCATAAAGCCGGTGATGTTTTGCAGAAACAGCAGCGGGATCCCCCGCTGGTTGCAGAGCTGGATGAAGTGGGCTCCCTTCTGGGCGCTGTCGCTGTGCAGCACGCCGTTGTTGGCGAGGATCCCCACCTGCATGCCCTCAATGCGGGAAAAACCCGTCACCAAGGTAGTGCCGAACAACGCCTTGAATTCGTCAAACACAGAGCCATCCACCAGTCGGGCGATCAATTCTCGTGCGTCATAGGGGCGCTTGAGACTGGTGCCCACCAGGCCGTAGAGCTCCTCGATGGGGTAGTGCGGCTCATCATAGGAGGGAGCGGATGGGGCGGGTGACGCCGCCGTCTGGTTGTCCCCCAGGTTGCTTACCAGGGTGCGGGCGATGGCCAGGGCATGGGCATCGTCCCTGGCCATGTGATCCGCCACCCCGGAGTGGACGCAGTGCACCTCGGCGCCGCCCAGGGCTTCTGCGCTGATCTCCTCGCCGGTGGCGGCCTTGACCAGCGGTGGCCCCGCCAGAAAGAGGGTGGCCTGCTCCCTGACCATGATCGACTCGTCCGCCATGGCGGGCACATAGGCGCCGCCGGCGGTGCAGAGCCCCATCACCACCGCCAGCTGGGGGATGCTCTGGGCCGACATGCGAGCCTGGTTGTAGAAGATGCGGCCAAAATGATCCCGGTCGGGGAACACCTCGTCCTGCATCGGCAAAAAGGCGCCGCCGGAATCCACCAGATAGAGGCAGGGGAGGCGCAGCCGCTCGGCGATGGCCTGGGCGCGCAGGTGCTTTTTCACCGTGAGGGGGTAGTAGGTGCCGCCCTTCACGGTGGCGTCATTCACCACCAGCATGCACAGGCGCCCCGAGACCCGGCCGATGCCGGTGATGAGGCCGGCGGCGGGCACCGGTTCGTCATAGACCTGCCAGCCGGCCAGCGTCGAGAGCTCGAGAAAGGGGGAGCCCGGGTCCAGCAGCTGGTCGATGCGCTCGCGGGGCAGCAGCTTGCCGCGGGCCTGATGGCGGGCGTTGTTGGCCGCGCCCCCGCCCTGGGCTATCTCCTCCAGGTGGGTATTCAGATCGTCGACCAGTGCCTGCATGGCGGCCCGATTGGCCTCATAGTCGGGGCTCGCGGTGTCGAGGCGGGAGTGGATCCTGCTCATGCGCTCTCTCCCATCAGCTCGCGGCCGATGAGCCAGCGGCGGATCTCCGAGGTGCCGGCGCCGATTTCGTAGAGTTTGGCGTCCCGCAGCAGGCGGCCTGTGGGGTATTCGTTGATGTAGCCGTTGCCGCCGAGCAGCTGGATGGCATCGAGGGCCATCTGGGTGGCATTTTCGGCGGCAAACAGGATGGCGGCGGCGCAATCCTTGCGGCTGGTACGGCCCTGATCGCAGGCGCTCGCCACCGAATAGACCAGCGCCCGGCTGCTGGCGAGACGGGTATACATGTCGGCGAGCTTGCCCTGCACCAGCTGGAACTCGCCGATGGCCTGGCCGAACTGCTTGCGCTCGCGTACATAGGGGAGCACCACGTCCATGCAGGCCTGCATGATGCCAAGGGGGCCTGCTGCCAGCACCACCCGCTCGTAGTCCAGACCGCTCATCAGCACCTTGACCCCGCCGTGCAGGGGGCCCAGCAGGTTCTCCTGCGGCACCCAGCAGTTGTCGAACACCAGCTCGCAGGTACTGGAGCCGCGCATGCCGAGCTTGTCGAGCTTCTGGGCGGTGGAAAAACCGGGAGTTCCCGCCTCGACGATAAAGGCGGAAATCCCTTTGGGCCCGGCGGCGGCATCGGTCTTGGCATAGATGACGAAGGTGTCGGCATCGGGCCCATTGGTGATCCACATCTTGTTGCCGTTCAGCACGAAGTTATCCCCCTCGCGCATTGCGGTGAGGCGCATGCTCACCACGTCGGAGCCGGCACTCGGCTCGCTCATGGCCAGCGCCCCCACGTGTTTGCCGCTGACCAGATCAGGCAGATATTTCGCCTTCTGATCAGGGGTGCCGTGGCGGTGGATCTGGTTGATGCAGAGATTGGAGTGGGCGCCGTAGGAGAGGCCGACCGAGGCGCTGGCGCGGCTCACCTGCTCCATCACCAGCACATGGGCCAGATAGCCGAGGTTCACCCCGTCATACTCCTCCGCCACCGTGATGCCGTGCAGTCCCAGCTCACCCATGCGGGGCCAGAGATCCCGGGGGAAAGCGTTGCTCTGATCGATCTCGCTGGCGCGCGGTGCGATCACTTTCTGGCAGAAAGCCTCGACCTGTTCGGTCAGGGCCTGGAGGGTTTCATCCATCAGGGCATGCATCCGTGCTCTCCTTGGTGCAGTGGACTGCCGATTTCCCCTGCCATCAGGGTGATGACTGGTCAGTCCATTCGTGATTCAAGTTTACGTTAGCGTAAACGTAAATTGATTGTTAGTCTAAGGTAAATTCGATGGCAGCCCGCCGCAAGGGGCTACCCGGGCAGAGGAGCGCAAGGAGTGAACAGGATGTGCAACAGCAACATGGATGTGGCCGGCCCAGGGTGGCCTGCCATCGCCTGCCAACGGGCTAGGAGGGGGGCATGAGCCAGCATCACACCCAGTACGGGGATCTGCCGCTCTACATCGGTGGCGAGGCGTGTCCGTCCGCAAGTGACGAGTGGATAGAGGTGACCAACCCGGCGGATCAGAGTCTGCTGGCGCGGGTGCCGAAAGCTACCTCTGCGGAAATTGAGCTGGCGGTGCGCACCGCTCACGACGCCTACCTGCAGTGGCGGGAGGTGCCGGCCCCCGAGCGGGCCCGGGTCATGTTCAACTACCAGCATCTGTTGAAAGTGCATCACGACGAGCTGGCGACCCTGCTGGCCCAGGAAACCGGCAAGAACCTGGCGGATGCCAAGGGGGATGTGTGGCGCGGCATCGAGGTGGTGGAGCAGGCCTGTGCCATTGCCAGCCAGACCCTGGGGGAGACCATGGGCAACGTGGCGCGCAGGGTCGACGGCCACTCCTGGGTGCAGCCCCTCGGGGTCTGCGTCGGCATCACGCCGTTCAACTTCCCAGCCATGATACCGCTGTGGATGTTCCCGCTGGCGGTGGCCTGCGGCAACGGCTTCGTGCTCAAGCCCTCCGAGCAGGATCCCCTCACCCCCATGCGCCTGGCCGAACTGTTTACCGAGGCGGGGGCCCCCAAGGGCATTCTGTCGGTGGTGCATGGCGGCGCCGAGCAGGTGGATGCGCTGCTGGCCCATCCCGATGTCAAGGCAGTCAGTTTCGTGGGCTCGGCCCGGGTCGGCGGCCACGTCTATCGCAGCGCCACGTCGCAACTCAAGCGGGCCCAGTGTTTTGTCGGCGCCAAGAATCACATGGTGATCATGCCGGATGCCAACAAGGCGCAGGTACTCGGCAACCTCGTGGGAGCGGGAGTCGGCGCCGCCGGTCAGCGCTGCATGGCCATCAGCGTGGCGGTGTTCGTGGGGAACGCCAGGGAGTGGATCCCGGAGCTCGCCGCCGAGTTCGCCAAGGTGAAACCCGGTGTCTGGCACGATCCTGAAGCGGCCTACGGCCCCCTCATCAGCCCGGAGGCGAAAGTCAGGGTGGAGGGGCTTATCGAGGCGGGGATTGCCGAGGGAGCCGAGTGCCTGCTGGACGGCCGTTTTTGCGACGTACCCGGCTACCCGGTGGGCAACTGGGTGGGACCAACCCTGTTTCGCGGCGTGACCCCCGAGATGCGCATCTACAAGGAGAAGATCTTCGGGCCCGTGCTGGCCTGCCTCGAGGTGGGGAGCCTGGATGAGGCGCTTGCCCTCATCAACGCCAACCCCTATGGCAACGGCACCTCCCTCTTCACCGGCTGTGGCACCGCCGCTCGCAAGTTCCGCCACGAGGTGGCGGTGGGCCAGGTGGGGATCAACGTGCCCATCCCGGTGCCGCTGCCGTTCTTCTCCTTCACCGGCTGGCGTGGCTCCTTCTACGGGGATCTGCATGCCTACGGCAAGCAGGCGGTGCGTTTTTACACCGAGACCAAGACGGTCACCGAACGCTGGTTCGACGAAGACATTCCCAGCGGCCCCAATATGACCATTCAGCTGCGCTGACGGCAGGGGTTGCCCACTTTGCCCGGGTGCCCCCATTGACAGCAACGGATCGACGGAACAAATACAAAGGAAGCGAACAAGATGGATTTTACCCTGACCGAATCCCAACGGGCCTGTGTCGAGTCGGCCGGCGCCTTCGCCGATCTGGCGCTCAAACCCCACGCCGCGCGCTGGGACAGGGAGCACGAGTTCCCCATCCCCACCATCAAGCAGGCGGCGGCGCTGGGTCTGTGCGGCCTCTATACCCCGGAGCAGTATGACGGTCTGGGCCTGAGCCGGCTCGATGCCAGCCTCATCTTCGAGCGCCTCGCCATGGGCTGCACCTCCACCACCGCCTATCTCACCATCCACAACATGGTGAGTTGGATGCTGGGCAGCTGGTTGCCTGCCGAGGTGGCCGAGGAGTGGGTACCCAGGCTCGCCAGCGGCGAGTTGCTGGGATCCTACTGCCTCACCGAGCCGGGGGCGGGCTCCGACGCGGCGGCCCTCAAGACCCGCGCCGTGCGCGATGGCGAAGATTACCTCCTCGACGGCAGCAAGGTGTTCATCTCGGGCGCCGGCAGCACCGACGTGCTGGTGGTGATGGCCCGCACCGGTGGAGAGGGGGCCAAGGGGGTCTCTGCCTTCATGGTGCCGGCCCAGACCCCCGGCGTGAGCTACGGCAAGGCGGAGGAGAAGATGGGCTGGAACAGCCAGCCAACCCGGGAGGTGAACTTCAATGCCGTGCGCATTCCCGCTCGCTTCCGGCTGGGGGAGGAGGGGGAAGGGTTCAAGTTCGCCATGCGGGCGCTCGATGGGGGGCGCATCAACATCGCCAGCTGTTCGCTGGGCACCGCCCAGCAGGCCCTGGACGACGCGTTGGAGCACGTGCGCCAGCGTCAGCAATTCGGGCGTCCGATCAGCGAATTCCAGAGCGTGCAGTTTCGCCTGGCCGACATGGCCACCGAGCTCGCCGCCGCCCGCCTGCTGGTGCGCCAGGCGGCCGCCAAACTCGATGAGGGCAGCCCGGACAAAAGTGCTTGGTGCGCCATGGCCAAGCGTTTTGCCACCGACGTGGGGCACCGCATCTGCGACGACGCCCTGCAACTCTTTGGCGGCTATGGTTATATCCGCGAGTATCCGCTTGAGCGCTATCTGCGCGATACCCGGGTGCACCGCATTCTGGAAGGGACGAATGAAGTGATGCGGCTCATCATCGCCCGCCGCCTGCTGGCCGACCCCGGCCTGTCGCTGGAGTAGCGGGAGGGGCCTGCCCTGAGGACGCAGTCGGCACGTCCTCAGGCTTTGTGAGCCAGGAGCAGGTTGGCTCCATTCAACCCTGTCATCATGGGGCAGTTTTTTTGACAAGGACAACGCAATGACAAGGATCAGGCTCGAATATCACGGCCACGTGGCCTACATCACCCTCGATCACCCACCCGCCAACACCTGGACGCTCGCCAGCCTGAAAGCCTTCTTGCAGATGATGGTGGAGCTGGATGGTCGCCCCGACGTGGTGGCCCTGGTGATCCGCGGTGCCGGAGAGAAATTCTTCTGCGCCGGCGCCGATCTCAAGATGTTCGCCGACGGCAGCCTGGCGCATGCCCGCGAGGTGGCCGAGGCCTTTGGTCACGCCTTCGAGGCGCTGGCCCGCTTTCACGGGGTCAGCATCGCCGCCATCAACGGCTATGCCATGGGAGGGGGGCTCGAAGTCGCGCTGGCCTGCGACATCCGCATCGCCGAGCAGCAGGCCAAGCTGGGGTTGCCGGAGGCCTCGGTGGGGCTCCTGCCCTGTGCTGGCGGCACCCAGCGCCTCACCGAGCTGGTGGGGCCGGGCTGGGCCAAGCGGATGATCCTCTGCGGCGAGAAGGTGAGCGCCACCCTGGCCTACGAGATGGGGCTGGTGGAGGAGGTGGTGACCGAGGGGCACGCCTGGGAGGCGGCGCAGCAGATGGCCCAGCTGGTGGAGCGCCAGAGCCCGAGCGCCCTGCGCGCCTGCAAACAGCTCATCAATCAGGGGCGAAGCACCCACAGGGACGCGGCGCTGCCGCTCGAGCGCAGCCTCTTTCTCGCCCTGTTTGACGATGCCAACCAGCGCGAAGGGGTGGCGGCCTTCCTCGAGAAGCGGGCCCCGCGCTGGCGTTATGACCAATCCAGGCCGAAAGAGTGAGGGAATGAAGGATGAATGAGGTATTGATGGCGACCCGCCATGTCGCAGGGGCTGACACCCGGTCTGCGGGGGCCGACCATGAGTGAGCCCGTGCGCATCGAGACCCACCCCACGGCGGATGGCCGCTACATCGGCATGCTGACTCTGGACAGCCCCGCCTCCCTCAACGCCCTGAGCCTTGAGATGATCCAGTTGTTGCAGGGGGCGTTGACCCGCTGGGAGCAGGATCCGGCCATCGTCTGCGTGCTGCTGCAGGGGGCCGGCGAGAAGGCATTCTGCGCCGGTGGCGACATCCGCTCCTTTTATTACCGCAAGCAGGAGGCGAGCCACTCTGAGTTGTTCGGCTATGCCCGCGACTTCTTCCTGCAGGAGTACCGGCTCGATCATCACATCCACTGCTACGGCAAGCCCCTTGTCTGCGTGGCGGACGGCATCTGCATGGGGGGCGGCATCGGCCTCTTTGCCGGGGCCGCTTTTCGGGTGGTGACGGAGAAGAGTCTGTTCGCCATGCCGGAGGTGACCATCGGCCTCTATCCGGACGTGGGGGCCAGCTGGTTTTTGAGCCGGATGCCGGGGCGGCTCGGACTCTGGCTCGGCCTCACCGGTGCCCGCTTCAACGGGGCGGACGCCATCGGCCTGGGGCTCGCGGGTCACGCCATGGGGAGCCGCGAGCGGGCCGAGCTGCCGGCGCGCCTCGCCGCCCTCGACTGGTCCGCAGGCGACCCCTGCGAGCGGATCGAGGTGCTGCTCACCGGTTTGCAGCGATCCCTTGGCCAGACGCTGCCGACCCCCGTGCTCTTGCCCCACCAGGCCCGCATCGATGCGCTGTTGACCGGCCGCTCCCTGCAAGGGGTGCTGGCACGCCTCGAGGGCGCCGAGCTGGACGAACCGGCGCTGGTTCAGGGGCGGGAGACCTGCCTTCGCGGCAGCCCCATTAGCCGCGCCATTCTCTGGCGCCAGTTCTGGCAGGCACGGCGCCAGTCCCTGGCCGAGGTCTTTGCCGACGAGCTTACCCTCTCGGTCAATTGCGTGCTCAGGGGGGACTTCGTGGAAGGGGTGCGGGCCCTGCTCATCGACAAGGACAAATCCCCCCGCTGGCAGGCCCCGCAAACGGGTGAGGCCTGGCTGGATGCCTTCTATCGCTGGCCCGAGGGGGACAACCCCTTGCGCCTCCGCTGACGCGGGATCACACACAAGGAGCACACCATGACAAGGATTGGGTTTATCGGGCTTGGCAACATGGGGGGGTCCATGGCCGCCAACCTGGCCAAGGCGGGGCACAGGGTGCAGGTGTTTGATCTGGTGCCCGAGAGCCTGAGCCGGGCCATCGAGACCGGCTGCCTCGCCGCCGGGAATGCCCGGGAAGCGGTGAGCGGCTGCGAGCTGGTCATCAGCATGCTGCCAGCGGGCGAGCACGTGCGCAGCCTCTGGCTGGGGGAGAGTGCCGGTGAGCGGGGTGGCCAGGATCTGCTGGCGGCCCTGTCGCCCGGCGCCCTGGTCATCGACTGCTCCACCATAGACGTGGCCTCGGCCCGTCAGGTGGGGGCGGCGGCGAAGGCGAGCGGCATCCGTTTTCTCGATGCCCCTGTCTCGGGGGGCGTGGCCGGTGCGGCGGCGGGCACGCTCACTTTCATCGTCGGCGGCGAACAAGCGGATTTTGAAGCGGCCAGACCCGTGCTCGCCTGGATGGGGCAGAACCTGTTTCACGCCGGGGCGCTTGGCGCTGGCCAGATCGCCAAGATGTGCAACAACATGCTGCTCGCCATCCACATGGCGGGCACCGCCGAGGCGCTGGCGCTCGGGGTCAAGGAGGGGCTGGATCCCGCCGTGCTCTCCACCATCATGGGCAAGAGTTCGGGCAACAACTGGAGCCTGGAGCGCTACAACCCCTGGCCCGGGGTGATGGAGAACGTGCCGGCGTCGCGTGGGTATACAGGGGGCTTTATGACCCGGCTGATGGTCAAGGATTTGGGGCTCGCCATGGCGTTGGCGGAACATGCCCACAGCGCCGTGCCCATGGGGGCCCTGGCCCGCAACCTCTTCAACCTGCACGCGAGCTTGGGCCAGGAGAACAAGGATTTTTCCAGCATCCTCGAGCTCTATCGGGACAAGACAGCGCCGGGTTAAGGGCCGCTATCTACCTATTTACCCGATAGTCTTTGACTCGACAGTCACCGGCCATCTCACCAGGAGCATTTATGGATATCACACGGAAAGTCATCGCCATCACGGGGGCGGGCAGGGGGCTGGGCCGCGCCATCGCTCTGAGTCTGGCGGAGCAGGGGGCCGTGCTTGCGCTCATCGACGTCAACCGCACCGATCTGGAGGTGACCGAGGCGGAGGTGCGCAGCCGTGACGGCCGCTGCGCCCTGTTCGTCTGCAACGTGGCAAGCGAGCCGGAGGTCGAGGCGACCTTCGCCGCCATCAAGGATCAGTTCGGTGCCCTGCACGGTCTCGTCAACTGTGCCGGCATCCTGCGCGACGGCATGCTGATCAAGGTGAAGGAGGGGGCACTGACGGAGAAGATGAGCCTGGCCCAGTGGCAGAGCGTCATCGACGTCAACCTCACCGGCACCTTCCTGTGCGGGCGCGAGGGGGCGGCGCTGATGGCCATCGGCGGGGAGGGGGGCGTCATCATCAACATCTCCTCCATCGCCCGGGCTGGCAACATGGGCCAGAGCAACTATGCCGCCAGCAAGGCGGGAGTGGCCTCTCTGGTGGTCACCTGGGGGAAGGAGCTGGCCCGTCACGGCATCCGGGTGATGGGCATCGCCCCCGGCGTCTTTGCCACCGACATGACGGCGGCGATGAAACCCGAAGCCATGGCCCGCATGCAGCAGGCCATCCCGGTGGGCACCCTGGGGCAGGCGGCGCAGCTGGCCCAGACGGTGCAGTTCATCCTTGCCAACGACTATCTGTCGGGGCGGATGATCGAGCTGGACGGCGGCTTGAGGCTCTAGTCCCCCCCTGCATATACTCTCTCTGACGCCCCTCCTGCAGGGCGTTTTTACAGGGGAAAGGCCCCAGAGCAAGGGTGCATAGCCATGCAGGTCCGCTTTTTGAAAAGCGGGGCGACATCATGAAAAGTCGTGAAATATCAACGGGTCTAATGAGATGGTCACCCCCACCCTGTGAGCGGTACGCTGACAGGGTGTTTTTCTTTCAGGAGAGGCCATCA